>QMTT01000015.1 GCA_003663565.1 Thermoplasmata archaeon | reverse complement strand
TAATCCCGTAGGGATTGGCATTCATAGGCCCGTCATCGTGAGGTCTTCCCTCGAGACCTCCAATCCCTTCGGGGAACCCCTTAACGCGGGGAGTATGTCAAAGATGTGGGATTCTCCAAACACAGTTTAAGTACTTTTGGTACTTCTCTGATGATGTCTTCCGGGGTTATTCCATAGCCGAGTTTTTCAGACGCATACTCGCCAGCAAGTCCTGTGATAAAAGCTCCCATATATGCTGCTTTAAATGAATCTTTTACTTTTGCTCTAAGTCCCGTAATTACTCCAGAGAGGACGTCTCCAGAACCTCCGACGGCCATTGAGGGACATCCTGTAGTGTTTAATTTGACTCTTTTGCCGTCTGTTATTACATCGACAGGACCTTTTAGCACTATTGTTACTTCCCAATCCTTTGCAACTCTTTTTGCGTTTTCTATGCGCTCAGATAGTGTCCTTCCGGGATCTCTCTCGAAGAGATACCTAAACTCCCCTGCATGGGGTGTTATAATTATGTCAGCTCCTGAAAGCTCATCCCTGTACTCCTTAAGTAAGGTAAGACCTCCAGCATCTAGGATTATTGGTATGTTTTTGTTCTCACTGATAACGTCTACAAGTGGTCTTATTACATCAAAGACTCCTATTTCGCGATCCATACCAGGACCTATTAAAACGGCGTCTGATCTGCCATAAAACATCTCTAAGTCATCGACAACTACTATTGATGGAGAATATGAGACATATCCTATTTTTCTCAAGGGTTTTTCTGAATTGAAATATGTGTAAACATATACTAAGTCAACACCAATTCTATATGCTGACATCGCTGATAAAACAATGGCTCCAATAAATGTTGCTGCATCTATGACCATAATTCTCCCTCTTTGCCCTTTATGAACGTTTTTTTCTGGTTTAGGATAGTATACATAAATGTCGCCAGGTCCTGCGTATATCTCGGCTTCCTTTGGTATTCCTATATCAGCTATTCTTATCCTCTCTGCGATATTGAGTAGTCCTTCTTTAAGATCATGAAACGTTATAACATAAGTAGGATGGACAATGATGTCTTCTGGAATTCCTGAGGGATAATCCACAGATATCACGTCCTTCCCTGCTTTGTTAATGAGTTCTATCACGCTCCTATATGGATCCTTCACATGAGTACCACGAACTCCTACGCCTAACACTGCATCTATGATGACATCTGCCCATTCGATTATCTCTTTTAACTTATCCATGTTTCCAATTGTAATTTCTATATTGTTTTCCATTAGGAGTTTGTTATATGCGACTTTTGCTTCTGTAGTTTTAGGCTCTTTTAATAGAAATACTTTAACGTTATTCTCCCTTGATAAGAGTCTTGCGGCTACTAAACCATCTCCTCCGTTATTTCCGGGTCCACATACTACTAACACGTTCTTTTGGGAACCATATTTCTCTTTGAAGAATCTATATATGGCCTTGCCAGCATTTTCCATTAGTACTTGTGTTTCAACTCCCCAAAAGCATGAGTTGATATCTAGAACTCTCACATCTTCAGGCTTAAGCATGAACAACACCTCCTAAGGCTTCCTAGGGGGTTCGCCTATTTGCTTTTTGTCAATAGGAAACGTTTACCAATGTTTGGAATACTTGTTCTACTGAGATAAATATCATTGACATCATAATATACTGTATTTTGGAATATATTATCCATAATAACTAAAACAACTAAATATGCACATCTGTTGAAGTCTCTTAGTTCGGTGATCACTTTATGAGAACAAAGAACGCTGATCTTAAAAGAAAGTTGAAAGAATACGTTGAAAGATTCCGTAAGGCAGTTAACTTAGAAAGACAAGCTGAGATGGAATTTCATCTTAATGAGATTAAAAAGCTCTCAGGAAAAGAGAGGGAGAAAAGGGGCAGAGCATTACTTAATTTAACTTTCAAGCTCACAGGTGATATGCTAGGAGATAGGTACATAGTAAGAGTGTCTAGGGACAAGGAATTCCCGGAAAATGAAATATCCGTAGGAGATTACGTCCTTATAAGTGACGGGAATCCACTAAAGTTTTCCATCGGTGGCACAGTCCTTGAGAAAAGCAAACATCATCTGTTAATAGCTTTGGATGAGTATCCACCAAAGTGGCTAACGAAAAGAAAGGTAAGAGTTGATCTATATGCAAATGATGTGACGTTTCAAAGGATGCTAAAAGCTTTAGAAAAGATAGAAAAAGGAGATATTGTTTTCGACATTAGATACTTGCTTTTAAAGGAGAAAATACGAGAAGAGGACATTATGATTACTGAGTTCTTTGATAAGAGGCTAAATGAATATCAGAGAGAAGCTGTGATAAGGGCACTTAGGTGCAATCCAATATACCTAATACATGGGCCTCCTGGCACTGGGAAAACTGTAACCGCAGTGGAAATCATAAGGCAACTTGTAAGAATGGGAAAACGCGTGCTTGTCACAGCAGACTCAAATGTGGCTGTGGATAATGTTCTTGAAAGATTAACAGAAGCAGGGGTTAATGCTATTAGAATAGGTCACCCTGCTAGGGTACAAGAGAAATTAAGATTGTACTCTCTTGAGCTTTACATAAGCAAATTCCCTGAGTACGAGGAAGTAAAGAGAATAAGAGAAGAGATAACCAAACTGAGGGAGCTCCAAGAGAAATACCTAAGACCGATACCAAAGTACAGGAGAGGGCTTTCAGATGATCAGATATTGATCCTTGCAGAGTACTCAAGAAGTATGAGAGGACTTAAAGTGTCACAAGTAAAAAGCATGGCAGAATGGATAAAACTACAAAGAAGAATTGAACAGTTGAAAATTCTTTTGAAAAAGAAGCTTGAAATATTATACAAGAGGGCAATAGGTGAAGCTCAAGTGATATGTGCCACAAATTCGTCTGCAGGTTTGGATATCCTAGAGGGAGAAGTGTTTGACGTTCTTATAATAGATGAAGCAACACAAGCAACAGAGCCCTCATGCCTTATTCCACTTGTCAAAGCAAAAAAGGTGATTTTAATAGGAGATCACAAGCAACTACCTCCAACAATATTAAGTGAAAGTGCTAAGAAGATCCTTGAGGTCACGCTGTTTGAACGTTTAATGGGAGTATATGGCAATAGGTACAGTACATTGCTTCGTGTTCAGTACAGGATGAATGAAAAAATCATGAAATTCTCAAGCATGATGTTCTATGACGACAAGCTTATTGCTGATGAGAGTGTTAGAAACATAAAGATGTCTGACAAGTACTCAACGTATTGTCCTCCATATGATGACACTCCTGTAGTGCTTGTTGATGTCCGTGGAGCTGAGCAACAGAGGAAGGGTAGCACTTCAAGAGAGAATATCAAAGAAGCGAGAATTGCAACTGAAATTGTAGCAAATCTGATAAAACTGGGCGTCCCTCCTGAGGACATAGCAGTGATAACTCCCTACGAGGACCAAAGGAATGTGCTAAGAAGCCTTTTAAGAGTTAAGGGCTTGGAGATAAATACTGTGGATGGATTTCAAGGAAGGGAGAAAGAAGTTGTAGTATTATCTCTTGTTAGAAGTAACCCTCAGGGTGAAATAGGATTCCTTAAGGACTATAGACGTTTGAATGTAGCACTGACTAGGGCCAAAAGGAAGTTAATAATAATAGGCAATGTAAAGACTCTGTCCATGGATTCAGTTTATAAAAAACTTGTGGAATACGTGAAAAAGAATGGGATAATACTTTCTGACGATTACATCCTTTCGAAAACCATCTGATGAGAACCGTTCACGGGTCATGTCACTCAAGACTAAAGATATGAATTGTAGAGGTGTTTGGAATGACGTACTTTGAGGAGGAGCTTTTGAGAGAGATTAAACTCTTAATGGAAGATGAAGAAATATTTGCAATATATCAAAGGGCGTATGAGGAGTTCAAACCTTTAATAAACAACATGAACAGAATAGTTCTCAAAGTGTACAAATATAATGACCATGGGATCATACATGCACTTCTTACTACGAGAAGATCCCTAGAGATATACAAAATACTCAAGAAAAAAGGGTACAAAATGACAGCAGAAGAACTTGGTGGAGATGAAAGATGGAGCAAGTTCATAATATCCTTAGGATCATTACTTCACGATGTTGGGAATGCCGTTCACAGAAAATATCATTACCTATTTTCAGTGATTCTAGTAAAAGATAAAGTGTTTAAGTATGCAAAAGAGCTCGTTGGTAATAATGATTACCTGCTTCCAGCGTATCTCACACTTAACGCAATATTTTCCCACGATGAGGATGTAGAATCCATAACGATGGAAGCAAGTATTATTACCATGGCAGATGGTTTAGATATAGAAGCTGGACGTAGTAGGCTTAGGCATGATCCTAGTACTATAGATATACATTCTGTTTCAGCTTATTCAATAGACAAGGTACTCATAGAGGAAAACGACGACCCCGAAGTGCCTTTGAAAGTAGTTATATACATGAATAACCTTGCAGGTGTGTTCCAAGTTGATGAGATACTCAGGAAAAAAGTGGAAAACTCTCTCTTAACAGGAAGGGTTCTCGTGGAAATAATAACAAATGATAAAAGGATGATAAGACGCATATAGGACGTGAGGTGACAGTGTTTGGGAGGATCTTTTCGAAGAAATATTGTCTTAATGATTAAGGGAAATCGAAAACTTATGCTTGCTATACTACTTGGGCTGCTTTCGATGACATTGTCTTATGCATCACTTTATTCTAGGGATATAGACATAAGCAGAAACGAATGGTTTAATATAGGTAAATTTGGTGAAATAACGATCCCCATAAGGTCTTCTATCACTTCAGTGTACCTTAAGGCAGAGGCGTATGTGAACGTAAGCAATGGTAGTGGGATTCTCGCTATGTATTTCATAACCAAAGATGGAGGAGAATATAGCTTGCTGAAGACAGATTACTCAAAAGAAGACAAGTTTTACGTAAATCTAACAGAATATGCTGATATACTAAACGATGCAAAAGAGATTAAGCTCATAATAAATGCTAAAAGTCCTACGGAAGGGTATTTCAGAGTCATAATGAAAGGCCTAGAGCAGCCATATTACTTCTTGAGCATAATTGCAATACCGATAATACTGGCATCTATAGTGTTGTTTTTTATGGGCATGTATGACGCATTTGTAGCTATAAAGGAAAGCAGAAGAAGGAAATTCTGGGAATGATTAATGCTTCCAGAAGTATCTAGTCCTGATGTAGTTCATATAAGCTTTTCTTAGACCTTTAATGAGCAAATATTCACTGTAACCATACTTCGAAAGAATATTCTTTGCAGTCTTGACATTAACTCCTATTGTGGCCATTGCAAGTAAAGCCTTGTAGCCAAACTCTGACAAGAGTCTTGAAGACTCCTCAAGATCTTTTAATTGTTTCACTGGTATAGTCCATATGGAAACCCTCGTCTTTGAGATCCCCCTTGATGAACCACAAACTGGACAAGTACTAAGACTTTTATTACTATTTGCTGCCTCTAGTGGTGTTATTTCCTCCACGTAACCGCATCTCTTGTTCAAACATACGAGGTACAGTGTTCTCTGTTCTATATGGCTCTTAAACAGTTGAAGACTGATATCATCAGTCATCCCATAGTACCTTGGGGTAGCAAGATCCTTGAAGAAAAAGGTATAAAAGAGCTTAGTGGGACCCTTTGTTAGGACTAGCTTCTCTGTGTTGTTGAATACGACACTTTCCCAGAACTCCTTTGCAGTATTTAGGTCAGCCTTTTCAGTGAAAAACTTGCTTAAAGCTTCCAACATAATGACATAGTAAGGAGATGATGAGTTCGTTGATTTTTTTAATAACCATTCTAATCTACTTTGCTTTTCTACTTTAATTCCTAGTTTTCTTGCTACTCTCATGAATACTCTCTGAAAGCTCCAAAGATTCTTTATGTTCGCAAGTATGCTTTCTCTAATTCTTGAGAAATCTATCGTAGGCAGAACTCTTAATACATAATTCTTTATGTAATCAAACGTGTAATTTAACGGCAAAAAAGCGTATACACCATACGCATTATGAGATACATCGGAAAGCATAATCCCCGAAAGCTTAAGTGCAGTAGCAAATATAATAGAAAGTGCAGCGTTTGCCTTATGTCCAAGAAACGTGTACATAACTAGTATCGGATAGGGTGCACTATGTGAACCTGGGGGGACATATTCGATAATTATATCTCCAGGCTTGTGGGGTATATTTTTAAGCTCTGAGCGAACTTCCTCAAGCTCTTTTAGGAACTTAAGCTTTGCATTTTCTTTTATGATATTATCCATGGGAGTGTTCTCGCATCCTTCGAGATATTTTAGAACACGTTGGCATACTTCCATTGATACTGGAATATTTTCGCCAACCCATTTCGGTAGAAATGCCTCACTAATTATTATATCCTTTGAGACCTTTAAGAGGGCTTTTTCATCGTTTTTTTCAATGACTTGCCATGGAATACCAGCAAGTATTATAACATCTCCCTCATTTAGTCCAACGACGAATTCTTCATCTAGCGTTCCTATTGTCTTTTTGAGCCCAATGTCATATACACTGTACTTTCGTTCATCGGGTATCATTGATATATTCTCGTAGAAGTACCTTCTTCCCCTCCTTGTTATGACGTACTCAGATTCGTTTTTCCTTTTTAGGTATCCAAGGGTTAGTGCAAGGTCTAAGCATCTATTTAAGAGTTCTATAGGGAGATCCCTATAAGGATATGCTCCCCTTATTATCTCGTAAAAATATTTCTTGTCAAATAGACCATTGTTTTCTAACCCATATGCTATTATCTGGTTAAATAATGGCAAAAGACCGTTGTTACGTACGGTATGATCTTCAAGGAACCCTCTTTTTAGTAAGTCTATTATGGAAAGTCCCTCTAATGCTTCTCTGAAATCCCTTGCAATAATCTCTCCTTTAGAAACTTCACTAAGTCTATGGCCACTTCTTCCAACCCTTTGCACAAGCCTTATGACTTGCCTAGGAGAGTCCACTTGAACTACATATTCTACGTGTCCTATATCTATTCCAAGCTCTAAGGACGATGTACAGATTACACCTTTGGCCTTTCCGAATCTCAAAGATAGTTCTATGCTTTCTCGAACATCCTTTGATAGTGATCCATGATGAACCACGAGGTCTTCTGATGATGACATAGCATAAGATCCTAATAGCTCTGCTTCCTGACGTGTATTTGTGAAGATTAATACGCTTTTATACTTGCCTAGAAGTGATCTTATCCTTTCTAATATAAGCTTCTCATGAGCGTTCTCAGAGTTATCAGATTGATCTTTTTGAATTATATATAGTCTTACATTGTATTCCTTTTTTAATGTATTATTTTCTATTAGTCTAAAGTCGATGATCTCAGCAGGTCTTTTTCCACAAAGAAATTGGATAGCCATTTCAGGTTTTGATATTGTCGCTGACAATCCTATTCTCTGAAATCTCGGCGAGTATTTTTCAAGCCTCTCAAGTCCTATAACAAGTTGGAGTCCTCTGTCATTGTCTATGAGTTCATGAAGTTCGTCCACAATTACGTATCTTATATCGAAGAGAAATTGTCTTAGATTCTTCCCTAAAAATAATAATTGAAAGGTCTCAGGAGTTGTTATCATGATATCTGGGAACTTTCTAGCTTGTCTTTTCCTTATTGATCTTGGCGTATCTCCATGGCGTACGTCAACAGAGAATCCAACTCTTTTCCCTAGCTCTATAAGACGTCTATGCATGTCTCTGTTGAGAGCTCTAAGAGGTGTTATATACAAAGCTCTTCCACCATATCTTAGCATTCTTTCAATGATGGGTATCATAGCAGCCTCTGTTTTTCCTGATCCAGTCGGTGCTATAATCACTGCGTTTTTACCATTTAATATTGGCCTTAAAGCAGCAATTTGAATAGGATTTAAGTTCTCTATACCCACACTAACAAGAGCCTGTATGAGCCTTTCAGATATGAGACCATGAAGCTTCTCTAGTCTCATCTATATTACACCAAGACTCCTTAGGAAGTCCCATAAATCTGCAACAGATTCTAAAACGAAATCAGCCCCATATGCTTTAAGCAAGCTTTCAGATTTTAAACCTGTCTTCACACCTATTGTTAAAACTCCTACTTTCTTACCTGCATACATGTCTGGAAGGTAATCTGCAACAAAAATAGCCTCACTCGGCGATACTTTATACTTATCTAAGATTATTCTAAGTATTGCAGATCTTTCGAATGGTATTTCCTCATTTTCGTCGTAGCCCATGGCAGTATACACGTCATCGACAAGATCACTAAGACCATATGATTCAAGTTCGTCCCAGATAACTTCTGGAGGACAACTTCTGCCTGTTGTTACTACTATGATCATACCTCTACTTTTGAGTTTTTTGAGCAAATCTCTTACACCATCGAAGGGTTTATCTTCTTCTGAAAAGAATTCACAGTATTTCTTTCTGAACGTGCTCCAAAAGTGTTTTTGTATGTCCTCTGGAATGTCAATGCTTAGCTTGTCATCTCTAAACAAGACATAAAATGTACTCCAGTCTACGGGATCTAAGCCAAAGGCCTTTCTAGCGTAGTTGTACACATGGTAAGCCCTCTTTAGAGTGTTTACAAGGGTTTGATCGAGATCAAATATTGCTAATCTCAGCTTCTTTAGCATTGACAAACACTCTCCTTTAACATCCTTTGGTGATGTTTCACAGTCATTCACAGGTCTAATGGTAAGGTACAAACAAGGTTCAAACAATGATGTCATTATTTCATTATATCACTATGTCTGTGGCACCCTCTCCAAGGTGTCTAAAAGAGCTAAATATTTATAGGTCAGCTAAGACATATCATAATCTAGTGAACCTATAGTAGGTGGCTTGAACATATAAAAGTATGAATAACTGGGTTGCATAGGAGGTATCGCTAAATGAAGGTGTGGCGAACAGTCGCCCTTTTA
>QMTT01000014.1 GCA_003663565.1 Thermoplasmata archaeon | reverse complement strand
GAGAGCGTTCATAGACTAGTTGCTCATGCCTTCGTGGAAGGGAAAAGGATTCCAAACTTCCACGTCGCACATTTGGACGGCAACCCAGCAAATAATTTTGCTGAAAACCTGAAGGTCTGTTCGGCAAAAGAAAATAATTCTCATAAAAAGCTACATGGAACCAGTTGTGAGGGGGAGAGAAACTATCACGCAAAACTACAGGAATGGCAAGTTGAGGAGGTTTTATTTCTCGCATCTAAGAGTATACCTCATGGAAAAATAGCTGCCTTATTTGATGTAAGTCATAAGCATATTAGTGCGATTGTAACTAAGAGAGTATGGGGTCATCTAAGCTCAAGGCAAGACGTTCCCGCTCTAGTCGAGGCGCTTCGGGCGGCAACATGTAATTTAAACGAAATCGCCTGTGAAAATCCTTCCGAAGGGATGAGAAATAACCCATGTTGTAAGGCTGGGCTGGCAATTAAAGAAATCGAGAAAGCACTAGGGCTGGTGAATGAAAACCGTAACCTGTAAGAAATGCGGAAGAGTTCACGCAGGAGTGACTTTGAAGTTCATAAAAGAAGCTGAGATCAGACATGGATCCCCAGGAGTTAGAACATATATGAGCTGCTTTGGTTGCGGCGGGAGTTATTTAGATTTTAAGAACTCTAAGGAGGGTGATTGTCCAGAGGGCTGCACTATTAATCCGATACTAGAGTTTGATGAAAAATTTGGATTGAGCGAGGCGTAAAATTAACAGGAGGCGAGATTGAATGGAAGAGATTACAGAGTTTGAGTTTGAAAGGTTGCGTCAACTGTTAACTTGGGCTAGGCAAAAAAAGAGACTAGGTAAAACTAGAATTAAATCGTTTGTTAGAGCGAGCAAAAAATCTTTAACAAAAACTAAGGTTAACCGCAAAACACACTAGAGAGGATTGGAGGGTGAGATGGAGGCAAGGGTTGTAAAAAATCAACATGGTGATTTTACTATACAGACAAGGCGCTGGTTTTGGCCTTTTTGGATAGTTTTTATATATGCAGAACCAGAGGGCTCTTTTGGGATAAGGGCTAAATCTGAAAAAGAAGCATGGGATGAATTTTGTGAAATCTTAAGTTTTTGCAATAAAGACGAATGGACGCCGCTATGAAATTCCTAAAGCGATTAGGCACCTTAAGAAAATGCACCGGACATCGATGTTATAGGATTGGTTGGCGTAGAAGGTTATGCACGGCATACGTTAACGAGGAAGAAAACTATGTCGTATTATGCAATAAATGCTATGAGGATTTAAATACCTACTATGCAGATTTAATGAACGAGGTCTATTTATGAAATTCCTAAAGCGATTAGCTGTTTTTGTGCCTTCACTCGCATTATCTATTATTGCTCACATACTTTGGCTACTTTTAGGTAGGGATGCTTTACAAGGTTATACACAATATGGGGTAGAAATGATTGATTGGGCAGAGAAATGAGTTTTGATAATGTAAAATTGGAGCTACCCTCCGTCACTGTGCACATAAGCCAGTCCGAACCGCATCCAGCATGGGTGCGAATTGAAGAGTATGGCCACGATGGCGGTTTAATATCTAGGCAGAGCTTCTATCCAGAGGATTTTAAAATATATGTAGAGTTTTTGAATTCAATTTCAAAACATAAGGTTAAGTGCGATGAGTAACATAGATTTAATAGTATTCCTGTTAGCCGCATTGTTGGTCGTAACAGTTCTTAAATGATAAAAGCCACCAATTTTTAGAAGTTAAACCGCGCTAAGGGTGCGGGGAATAGGAGAGAGGGGATGAAAAAGTACAGGAAAGTAACTATCAAATGGCGAGACGCAAACGCTTACTCTGGTTGGTGGGAGATTGACGATATTGTACCACTTGATGTTGTATCGACGGGCTTTATTGTTAAGGAAAATAAAAACTATATAGTTTTAGCGGGGAGTGTTGCTGAAAACGGACAGATAAATAATGCGATTAGTATACCTAAGAAATGGATAATTAAATGATAAAAACCCCCAATTGTTAGAAGTTAAACCGCGCTAAGTGTGCGGGAATAGGAGAGAGGGGATGTGGGTTATTTGTAGGTTGAGTCATTGGATAGACCGCAAGATGCAATATCCTTATGAGCTTATTATGATGGAAAGAATTTGTAAAAAATGCGGCGGCAAGAAACTAGTTGCTGTTAGGGATATAGGTAAATGATTAACCCCCTCCTATGCCTATTGATATTCTACACTCACGATTTGGAATGCGTAGAATCAGGCATGGGCCGAATCCAGCTATGGAAATGCTGGAGATGTGGGGCTTATAGACATGTGGATAACTTGAAGGAGAAGAATGGAAAACAAATTAATAGAGTCGATAATTATGGCAACCCAAAAGGGTTTCGATGTGAGCTTTAGTGAGTTTAACGAATATGAAAACATACCGATGATTAGGCTCAAGGTGTCTCGAGGAGAAGATTTTCGGCAAGGAATATATGACAACTGTGTATGTCTATGCCGGGGAGATATAGAAATTGTGGCAGCTGTTTATACGGCTGTCGATGATCTTGATAAATATAAAATGTTAGATGGTGAAAAATGAGCACGAAAAACCAATTAACAGTAAAAGAACTAATCGACACACTAAAACGTGTTCCTCAAAACGCGTTTGTTTTTTTTGGCAACAACAAATTCAAAGTTGAGCCAGCTGACGAAGTTGTTTATTTAGTTCTATCTGACGCCGTTGTTATTCAGACTGATTTAGACGCAAGGGATTAATAATTATGGTTATGACTGAGATAATGTTGGTTCTAAACATACTCGTATTTATTTGGAGCTAGTGTTATGCCGACATACGATTATGAACAGCTTTACCGAAAACAAAAAAAAATCAACAGAGAACTTGAGAAGCGAAACCGCGCTCTGGTTAATAAGTTAACCTCTCTTGAGACGTACGCTGACCAAATCGACTCAGCATTAAAAAAAGAAAGACACTTCTCTAAGCCTGAGTTATACGAATGCCCTTACTGTAAAAAATTATTACCGTAAATTTGGTGGGGATATTTAAACGGGGCGGGGATGTCAGAACAAACACTACTTAAACAGTTTTTAAAAGAAGCCTCAAAGCTTGGGCACCGATTGTTTCGAAACAACACAGGAACAGGATGGGTTGGGAAAGCTACCCGTTGTAGTTCACCACGGCAAGTCACGCTATATCCAGGAGATGTTTTAATTCGTCAAGCCAGGCCTTTACACGCAGGTCTTATTAAAGGATCATCGGACCTCATCGGATGGAGCGTAATTCGTGTCACATCAGAAATGGTTGGGCAGCGGGTCGCTATCTTCACGGCAGCAGAGCTTAAGACCGGCAGGCTTAAAGCTACGACTGAGCAGCAAAATTTTGTTAATAAAATTAATTTAGACGGCGGCATTGCTGTTGTCGCTTATGAGTTTAATGAACTTAAAAAGAGATGGGGTGAGTATGAGTGAAACAAAAGGAACAATCGCTGAGAATAAAAAGGCTTCTGTATCGCCGTCGGACGATTTGCCTGCTGTGTTTAATCGGGACGGCGACAAACACGTCTTAGCCGAAACAATATCAAGAGTAGAGGATATCGAACACGACCTAATCAAAGCACTTGAGCAATTAGATCTGTTGTCTGAAATAATTAGCAAGCTAACTGTCGCAATTAAAAATGTGGCTAGCCAGCAATCAAACACTATTCAAACAACAATCGATGCTAAAGATCTCCCGCCTGATTTTCTAAATAATTTTAAGGCCAACAGATGATAGATGTAGTTTATGTGAACCAGCGAAAAAAATCGAAGTTCCTCTCAAGCACAACCTTTAACGAGGGTTTTAAATATGAGGCTGTCTCTTTAAAAACAGCGTCTCATGATAAATTCGTTAGGGTTGAGCTTATTGAGGGGATTATTAAACACGCCGCTAATTCTGGAACAACTCCTGAGATTTTAGTTGAGCAGGCAGAGCAGGTATTAAAACTACTGGAGAAATAAAAAAAACCCAACTTTTTAAAGAAGGGCTTCGATAATACAACCACCGTAAGGTTGACTTAACCAACAAGGAATAAGCAAGTGAAATATAACAACGACATAGACTTCAAGCAACTTAATTCTAACCTATTAGCTCAATCCGAATCTCTTCTCGCTACCTGGCTGCCTGGTGGCCGTCTTTTTGGAAAAGAATGGACTTGCGGTTCTCTTCAAGGGGAGTCTGGTGGATCTTGTAAAGTAAACATCTCAACGGGCAGGTGGTCTGATTTTGCAACAAACCAAGCTGGTGGCGATCTGGTTTCGCTATATGCTGAGATAAATGGAATTGGAAATGTGGAGGCGGCTAAACAGCTTGGAGACAATTACTCAATTCCAGCGCCGAAAACCCCAGCACATAAAACCCCGGCTTTGAAAAAATCGGCAACCTCAAAAAAACCTGCAACAGCAATTGAGGTCGCCTTCGCAAATACTCGTTTGGACAACGAACCGGATTTTAACCATTATAATTATGGAAAGCCAAGTGAAATATACCCGTATCAACCTGAAACTGGCGCTGTGTCAGGGTTTGTCTGTAGATATGATTACTTTGATGAGAAGAACCGGCACAAAAAAACGTTCACTCCTTTTTCGTTCACTAAAAACGGCTGGATTAAAAAACAACGGCCAGACAACCGTCCCCTTTTTGGCCTAGAGCTACTCCCCACCAGAAACGCCGTCCTAATATGTGAGGGTGAAAAATCAGCCGTCGCAGCTCGAGAGATTTGTGGGGATATATACGCCTGTATGTCCTGGCCTGGGGGAACAAATGGTGTTTCGAAATCTGACTGGTCTCCTCTTTTTGACGACAACCTACATGTTCTTGTTTGGCCTGATGCGGACGAGGCTGGGTTTAAAGCCGCAGCTGAGGTTGTGAAAACACTGGTCGGTAAAACCAAAACCTTAAAGGTTATTAAAACAGACCACAACAGTGGGTGGGATGCCGCTGACGCTCTTAATGAGGGTATGGATTGGCCAGCGTTTAAGGATTGGGCGCTACCCTTAACGACCGTAGCTGAGGTTCCTCAGGTGTTACTTCCAGAGCCTGCCCTTACCCCTGATATAATAGAGGGGCCGCCGCTTGATATCTACGAAGCTGAGTTTCAGTCTCAAGATTACAGCCAAAATATTCCAGATGAAATAAAGGGAGCTATTGCAAATCCTGTCGATGTGGCTCTTTGGATGTCTCTTGGTGTTATGCTGACAGCAAAGCATGCTCCTATAATAAACATAGCCTCTTGCTTTTCGGTCTTTGATAACTGCGATAAGTTCTCAGGTAAGATTTGGTTTGATGAGTTCCATAATGATTACTTTACAAATTGGGACTGCAAAGAACCAAGGCCTTGGACCGATGTTGATGATTTAAAGGTGGCTGCTTATTTCAATAACAAGCTTAAACTAACAAAGATAAAAGATTCTGATATCTATAAAGCCGTTCTTCTTTATGGGAAAGAAAATGTAAGAAATGAGCCTAGGGATTGGATAAGCTCAATTAAGTGGGATGGTGTCCCTCGGGTTGAAGGCTTCTTTTCCTCTCATTATGGTTGTGAGCCAAATGATTATGTTCGGCGCGTATCTATTAATTTTTGGGTATCAATGGTTGCTCGTGTGTTTAAGCCTGGCTGCAAGGTTGATAATATGGTTGTTTTTGAGGGCAAGCAGGGTGCTTTTAAATCTACCGCTTTATCTGCAATTGGTGGCAAATGGTATGTTGAAACTAACCAAGACCCATCAAATAAAGATTTCTTCTTAATGTTTAACGGTAAGTTTTTGGTTGAAATCGGGGAGCTTGACTCTTTTAACAAGAAAGAAACCACCAAAATTAAATCTGTGATTTCTACAGCAACGGATAAATATCGGCCTCCCTATGCAAGGAGATCTGAAGATTTCCCTCGTCAGTGTATCTTCTCTGGGACAACAAATGAGGAAGAATACTTAAAAGATCCAACCGGGGCTCGTCGCTTTTGGCCGTTAAGAATTGCTAGAATAGATATTAAAGCCATATTACGCGACAGGCCACAGTTGTTTGCTGAGGCTCTGTCTTTATTTAATGGCGGTGAAAAATGGTATATTGAGCCTCCTGGTGCCGAAAAAGCACAAGACAAGCGGCGAGAGGATGACCCTTGGGAGGCTCCTTTGGCTGAGTTTCTTGATACAAACAACCATAAAAAAATGACGCTTGTTGATATAACAAAGGGTGCTTTAGAGATCTCTGTCGACAAAAATGACCTAAGAGTTAGCCGAAGAGTTGGGGTTATTTTGAGAAGATTGGGGTGGAAAAAGAAACGTTTTTTTCGTGGCGAAAACAAGGTCACTTTGTGGGCCTATTTAGAGCAAAAACGAGATTAAAGTTTTTTTCCTCGTATGGTGTCCATTTTCATGAAAAATGAAGTTATGGTGTCCATTTTGGAAATAACAAACCATATAACAAAAAAAATACTTATATAAATTTTCTTGCGGTGCGTTGTTTTTGTGCTGTGCGTCTATTTTAGACACCATTAGATGGTGTCCGGGGGGTGTTTTTGCTCCTATGGTGTCCAGAGAAATCCGTAGTGATTACAGAAACGTGGCACCTACCCACCATAAGGACACCATATTATAGAGAGATATATGATTATTAGATTTAATAGGGTAACGGTATATGGTACGCAATAGGGTAACGGTAATGGGATCGTAAATATATAAGTTATAGGAAAATGGGTGTCCAATGGTGTCCATGGTGTCCGTAAACAAAAAGAGGTTAATTTATGGTTGTAAGTTTATGCGGAGAGTTAGAGGACATATTAAAGGAATATAAACCGGACGAAATGTCGGTTAGCGAGTTTCTTTATCGCGAGATAACTTGCGAGGTTTTAGTGAAAAGAAAACCAGGAAGAAAAGGAATTCTTGATTTGGCTGCTTTAGAGGTTGGAGAGTTTATTAATGTGGAGATTGAGAAAGAAGAAGGCTATGATTATTTTTCACGCATGGCGTCGATTTTTAGGTCAAGAACTAGGTATTCTTTAAAAACAGGACGAAAGTTTGACACGAGCCATATTCCTGGTGGTTTTAAATTTACCCGTATGGAATAATAAACCCAGATTGATGTTTTACACGGCGTTATTCTTTTAAAGGCTTGTCACTGGGTGGCTTGCCTTTTTTTTGGTTATGCCGATACTAGTCATATGAACAACAGGCCGTTACACGAAAAACTCAAAACCTTATTCGACAACGAAGAAGAGACGGTTGACACGATATGTTCTGCTATAGCTGGTGGTGGGACTGCAGTTGACCTGTGTAAACTATGGGGTGTCCCATATGGCACAGTTATGAACTGGATGCGAAAGGACCGCACACGCACTAGGAGACACACAGAGGCGATTAACGATCGAGGCGATTGGATAGTCGAGTCAGTGTTAGAAGAGCTCAGGAAGATGGCTATGGTGGATGTGAGAGGGTGTTACGATGCTGACAGCAAACTACTCCCGGTTAAAGAGTGGCCTGAGGATTTGGCTCGCAGCGTTGCCTCGGTTGACAAAAAAGGGACGGTGAAGTTTCATTCAAAACTCAAAGCCATTGAACTCTTAGGTAAAAATCTCGACATATTCCGAGAACGACTTGAAGTCACTGGACGCGTAACTCTTGAAGATATTGTTGGGGGCACGAGTGTCGGAGAAGATAGCGACTCATGATACCATTGGCGGCACGAAAAATGTCGAGGTAACTGGGACCGATGTTGGCACGAACAAAAGAGCTCTAGATACAAGTGACCTTGCGGCGCAAACTAAACTAGATGAAGTTATAGCCGTTCATGGCGCGTCAGGTAGCGCAACGCTAAACCACCTAGAGCAATCAAACCAGCTCACACACATAATGCTATCTCTAATTAAAATCGAACAACACCTTTCAATAATAACTGAGGAAGAACTATGAGTGATTTTTCAATCAAAGACGGGACGGGTAAAGGCCACTCAGCACTGGTAGATGATCATGGGCGTCTTTATACTAGAGCCAATATGATCAGCCACATGAGTCACCATGCGACTTACCACAAAAACGCTTACATCAAAAGTTTCGAGACAACACTTGCTGACGGGAATATCACTAGCTGCGCATTTCTTCAAAACACCGACTCGACTAAAGACATAGAGCTCTATTGGATTCGAGTTAGCGCTGATGCTAATGTACAGATTGATGCGATAAGTGATAATGATTACAACTCAGGCGGTAACGCGGTCACTCCCTTAAATACAAATCTAGGAAACCCAACGTCGCTTTCTGTATTAGCTTACGAGGGCGGAGCTTCTGCGGATCTTATTTTAACTACTACACATGATTTTCTTATTGATGGCAGGTTTCTCGGCGCTTACTCCTCATGTAATTGCGACTACGAGGGCGGAATTGTTTTAGGAAACACTCGAAGCTTTGCTATAAAAGCAACAGGGGCGGCGGGTAATAAAGTAAAAGTAACTATCGGTTTTGCTTTACACGATGAAGGGGCTAAGTTGTGAAAATACAAGACGGAGCTGGAAAAGGTTACGAAGTACAAGTTAATTCAGAGAATCAATTAAAGACCTCAACTGTTAGTGAATCGAGGCAGCACCATGTAAGCAAAGAGCATCAAAAAGCATTTCAGGTGAGCACAAACTTATCGGTAACAATATCGAAACAAAATTTATTGTTAATAACAAACGACTCGAGTGAATCTCTTGTTGTTACTTACATAAGATTGATGACTGTATCTGCGGACGCGACAAACGAGAATGCTTATTTTACGTTAGAAGGTGGCGGTGATTACGTTAGTGGCGGGAATTCAATAACGCCAATTAACATGAACATCGGGCAGAGCCGTGAGGCTGTTGCTATAGCTTACGACGGAGACACGGCTATCGTTGTTGATTCTAACTTCGTAGAGTTTGATCGAAACTACACAGCAAACTCTATGCAGTCCTACAACAAAGATGGTTCATTGATCTTGCCTCGTGGGGCCTCGTTGTTAATCACGCACACTGGCAGCTCAACAGACGGCACAGTTTATGCGCGTGCTTCTTTTTATTTCGCTAACGGAGAATAACATTGGGAATCAACTCAACGATTAAAGACGGCACAGGGAGTAGTAATAAGCT
>QMTT01000013.1 GCA_003663565.1 Thermoplasmata archaeon | reverse complement strand
GAGGGGGAAGCCCGCGTGCACTCCCCAAGTTTCACTCATAGCTAAAATATAGGACGCGGGCGACCACTTACTAAGAAGTAGATCTTTGACCGTTCTGGTTATCCGTAACTTGTGTAAATGGCTGACCTTCCCCTCTCCTCTTCATTGGAGGGCTTTGGGAAGCATGTGAGCCCACATCCTCGCGGCTTTAGCGTTCCCATTCGGGCTTAATCTCTCCCCACATATCGTGGATTGCCACATTATAATGAGATAAGCTCTGAGAATGTTTAAAAATTGCAAAAATTAAAGATATCAAACTTTACGCTTTTTACCATCTACGAAACAGCCCAATCTCGGGAGCTTTGCCATCTGCGATCAACTCAAGTGGTTGAACAATATCTTCTAACAAGGATTGCCACCAAGATTTAATAAGGCGGTTCTTCTTCATTATAAATGACAAAAGCTTATTTCATGAACACGAGGTGCTCATGAGTTGAGAATACTCATCTTTGGAATGGGCGCTATAGGCAGTGTTTTTGCGGCCAGGTTTTCCTTAAAGCATGATGTAGTAGGGATATGCAGGGGAGAACATTACGAAAAAGTCAAGAGAAAGGGTCTTGAAGTAAAAGGAGCAACTGAAGGTCTATTCAATATAGAAGTCTACAAGAGCGTTGAAGAAATACCAAAGAAGGCCTTTGATATTGTGATCATAGCTACGAAAAGCTATGAGCTTAAAAAAGCCCTTAATATTGTAAAAAGAAACCTCTCTTTTTCTTATGTTATGACGTTACAGAATGGTTTTGACGTGTATGATATCCTTCTCTCGAATATTGATAGAGAAAGGGCTATCTATGCAATAACTTACAATGCTGCAACACTCGTAGCACCTGGAATAGTAAAGCACATTTCAATAGGAGACACAATAGTAAAGTCACTTAGTGGTGATCCAATTGAGAAGACAATTGTAGATGCCTTAATAGACGTTGGCCTCCCTGCTAAGACGTCCCCAGACATCATGAGGGACATCTGGCTAAAAGGTACTATCAACTGCGTTATAAACCCCATAACAGCACTCTTTGGGAAGAAGAACGGAATAATATACGATAAATGGGATCTTCTTGAAGATCTTATCCTGGGGATAGTGGAAGAATGTGTAAGAGCTGCCATGATACATGGCGTATATCTCGGCGAAGTAGATAAGATTTTAGACCTCGTGAAGCGTACTGCAAAGGAAACCTCAGAAAACATGTCATCAATGCTTCAGGACATACTTAAAGGGAGAAAAACAGAGATAGAGTCTCTCAACTGTTATGTATCAAAGGTGCTTAATGATAAAGGAATAAAAGCACCGTATAACTCGGTGATGTGCACGATCATAAAAGTACTGGAAACTCTACATGCACGAAATGCTTAAAGGTGATCAATACAACCTCGTAAGCTCAACCTCTATCTCAGGGATCTCTATGTGCACTATATGTCTGGATGTTTTTGGTGTGAATTTCTTCCCAGAAAGTGCAGTCTTTATGACCATCTCCTTTGTGATATAATCTATTTTTGCTGTTGGCCACAAAGTAACTGTTATTCTATCATCGTTTAAATAGTCAACGAGTATCGCAGGTATTCTTTTACATCCAAGTTTCTTCAGGGCTTGATATCTATGATGTCCATCAAGTATTGTGTATGTTCTCTTATCTATGAGTATAGGTTTCTTGACGACACCATCCTTTTTTATTTCTTGAGCAAGCTCATCAACCTTTTCTGGATATACCTCCTCGTGCTCCTTGAGTAGTTCTATGTCCACAAGTGCAAACTCTATACCCTCTGCAATCCTCTTCGGGCTACTATGAGACTCTGTCATTTGAACCACCAAGAGCATTAACCTGTTTGAGTCCTCTGAAATAAAAGCTACCTAAAGACTCAAAAATGACAACGTAGTATTCCATGCACATTGTACACTCGTGACTTGATAAAGTCAATCCAAGCTTTACTTTTAGGTAGGAAACGAGGTCAGATATAATTAACTAATAATTACCTTCAGCGACTTGAACGCGACTTCCAATACCTTGGATAAACATCACGAGGCATTATAACTCTCTCTAAGGACGCTACAATACCCTTGTTTGCTTCAAGAATCTCCTCAGTGGAGACTATTGCTCTTGCTATTGCAACAAGTTCTCCTTTTAATGTCATTATAGCAACTAAATTCTTCGGTTTTATTCCCTCTTCAACTATAGAAACTGCTGGTGCATAAACTGGGGCTCCATGAGTTATGGCGCCAACAGCACTATCCTTCACATATATCTTAGGTATATGCGCTGTAAGGTACTCCACGGGCTTGACATATTCTCTTATGAGTTTTTCACAACCTTCTTCTTTCCAGAAGAGATATGCGTCAAGGAGATCTTGGAGATATATGGCTTCGTCTTCTGTTATATGAGCCGTCTGTGTCCTCCTGAGCTCTTGCATGTGTGCACCAACACCCAAAGCTTTCCCCATATCATGAATTAACTTTCTGATGTAAGTCCCTGCTTCTACACCTATTCTCAGGAGCACGTCTCTTCCGTCCCTCTCTATGAGTTCCATATAGTAAACCCTTCTAGGTCTTCTCCTCCTTTTAACAGATGATCTAACAGGAGGAACTTGATATATAAGTCCCGTAAATTTCCTCAACACCCTCATCAAGTCGTCATCGCTCACATCTCTATGAAGTCTCATAAGGGCGACATATTCCTTACCCGCATGAAGTAGGAGACTGAGAACCCTAGTCGCTTTGTTCGTAGCTATTGGGAGTACTCCAGTGACATTTGGGTCTAAAGTACCACCATGACCTGCTTTCTCGACATGAAGAATGTCTCTTACCCAAGCTGAAACTTGGTGACTTGTAGGTCCCTTGGGCTTATCTATGACCACAACTCCCATGTTTATGAGCTCCTGCACGCTCCTTTCCTCAGGTCTTTTACCATAGCGAGGATCTGTCTCAGCCTCCTCTTTAATGAACTTCTTCCTTTTAGTAGTTATTGGAAGCCTATTAGTCCTGTTTGTCCTGTTTTTCATCACACTGCCACCCTTTCCAAAAAGTGATTATTACGTCTAATATTACGTCAGGCGTAAGATATGTTGTGTCTATCACAAGATCATATATCATAAGATTATCGACATCTATGCCATATATCTTGAGATATCTCTCCCTTTCTTTGGATGCCCTCTCTTTTATGTGCCTTAGGGCTTCTTCAACGCTTATGTTCTCTCTTTTAGCAATTCTTTCTGCTCTAACGTCCTCCGATGCCTTAAGATATACCTTCAACACGTTCTTCAGTCCTGCAATCACTGCCATATGTGCTGCTAGCCTTCCCTCAACCACATAACCTCCAATCTTAAGTAGCTCGACAGATCTGCGATCTATTTCCTTGTCTATTTCGGGATGTTTCATAGCATAGTCCTGAAACTCAAGAAGGCTCATTCCATATTCTTTTGCAAGATCCCTGAATATTGTCCCTGCGTTTGCATATTTCAGTCCAAGCCTCTCCGCAAGAGCTCTTGCTATGGTTGTGGTACCAGCACCGGGAGGACCACTAATCGCTATAGCTTTTCCCAGCATAGCATCAGTCCCTCTTGAGTATCCTACGAAGCCTTAGATAATTTATGATATTTGTCAGTGCTGTGCCGAATATTAATGAAACACCGGAATAGATGAGGATCCAATTTGGAAACACGTATTTTGTGTCAAACAAGTTCCAGTGCTGCTCCCATGGGAGCGCTATGATAAGCGTTGATGATCCACCAGCCATCTGATAAAGGGCTCCATAAAGACCTGCAAACATAGGTATTATTATTACCATGGTTACAGGGTAAAGGTATTGTTGTTTCTTCATGACTTCTGCTTGTTCGGAGAGGAGTTCTAGTTGTGCTTCCTGTAGTTTCTTTATCATATATGTGTTCTTTTTCTGGACAGCCTCCCTATAAGCCTTCATCCACTGGTTCATCTTACATTGATATCTTATCATTTTTCTCCAGTCAGTCACCAGTTCCCTTAGTAGGGTCGTTAGACCTCCAAGGATCACAGCCATCAGCATTATTGTCACTATAGGATACTTCCCTCCTAGGCCCAAGGCCGCATAGATATATGGACCCATGAAAGCAGAGATCATGGGATAAAACGGAAGTATTGCTATAAGTATGAACATCGTTACCAGTGTTATCATCATCGAAGACATAGTAGCTCTTTGTGCTTCCTGAGCCCTTCTAGGATCTATTCCAGCTGCCATTACTATTCCCTCAGCTCTCTATTATTTTTATCACTTCCTCAACAGCTTTTTCAAGCATGCCATCCTTGTTCATGACTATTGCCACAAAAGCTCCAGTGAGTACTCCATATATAAGGGCGGCTATTCTGTTCATAAGCTGATGATCAGCGATCTCCTTTTCAGTCTCCATGTCCCTAATCCTTGTGTCGTCCTTCATACGCCTCCTTAAAATCTCCTGAGGATCTGCCTCTATAAGTATTATTTTAGAAGGAGAAAGTTTCATAAGTACTGAATAGGGAAGCCCTGGTAAGAACCCTGCAGGAGTTCTTATGAGCATATGTGTGTCTACGATTACATCCCCCATCTTCCTTATCCTTTCTGCTGCTTCTTCTTGTAGTTCCCTTTGAATTTCCGATGGGAGTTTCCTTATTTCGTCCCTATGCTTTACGAGACCTCTCTCTTTTGCTATCTCGTACATCACTGTGCCAAATATCACGACCTTAATTCCTATCTTTTTGGAGACACCATCAAGAACCGATGTCTTACCAACGCCAGGGACACCAGCAACTATTATTACACCCATTATTCTTCACCCACAATGAACCTTCTCAAGAGAGGATGCATCTCTGCCAACTGCTCTCTTGCAAGGATCTCTGAGTACCTTATTGCTATGCTTACCGCAAGAAGAACTCCTGTACCACTTACGTTTCCTACGGTTCCCATTATGTGAGCAAACGCTGCAAGAAGACCTACTATTGCTCCTCCAAGTACTGTAACCGCTGGGATATATCTTTCAAAGAACATTGCTATACTTTTCTCGGTTGTCCTAAAACCAGGTATTTGTAGTCCTCCAGCAACTATCTGCCTTGCTATATCCCTGGGGCTCATTCCCGTACTCTCAACCCATAGCACAGAGAATAACACGGAGCCAAGAACCATGAAGGTCATGTATACTATTACTCTAATGATAGCATGCCACCACTCATGTCCGTAAAGGTATGCTGAGTACCTAGGATCTATTAATGGTAATAACCATTCGGCAAGGCCTCTTGGGCCATTAAGGTACCATAAGAAGCCCATTGTAGGTGTTGTACTACCTGGACGGAAGCCCGCGAACCACCATGTACCGAACTTGGACCAAAGTATATAGCCTATCGCGTTAAGGTCTGCTAGGAGTGCTGAGATAAGAATGACAGGTATGTTAGATGGATATAAAAGCCTTATTGGATAAGATGCCCTGATACCACGGACTCTTGCATGAGAAAGGGGTATCATGACTCTTGTGCCTTCTGCATAGACAACAATGACGAATATTATGAACGTCGTTATGAATGCTATAAGGGAGTTTGGATATCCGAACATTATCCTCTCGAGACCACCACCGTTTATTAGATCTGATATGGAGGAGTGTCTTAGTATATATATTGTCTTTGGAAGGACACCACTAGGTGGGTTCAAGACACTTACGGGAGTTGTTGGATCAACGGGTATCCAGTTGAACGTTCCTGTAAATATTGCTGAAGAAACTCCTGCAAGGATGAACAGACTTATACCACTCCCAAGACCCCACTTTGTAACGATCTCGTCCAACCACATGATTATTAGTCCACCGAGTATCAGCTGGAGGATAATTATAGCTCTTGCCCCTCCAAGTCCAAGGCTTGCAATGAGCTCAGAGGAAGGCCTCAAATAGCCAAAGACCTGAGGAACTGCCTCAAGGATTATCATTAAGACCATAACTAACCTTTGAACAGTTTGATAAACTCGCCTATCATCTGGCCTCGTCAGATCCAGCTTTATTATCCTCGCACCAACAAATAGCTGCATTATAATGGATCCAGTTACAAGAGGCCCAATACCTAAGTGTATAAGACTTCCACTCCTTCCTCCCATAATCGCTCTATAGCTTGCAAAGATGTCTATGTAGTTGGGTGCAAGTCCATATATTGGTACATTCCCTAAGAAGAAATAGATTGCTAGGACTGAAAATGTCCAAAGAAGTTTTGTCCTAAAATGTACGTGCCCTTTAGGCTTTGCTACTGAGGGTATCTTCTTTGCGATAGGTTCAAGATGATAGAGAAGGCTTTTTCTCTCTTCAGGCATTTTCTATCACGACCCCTCCAGCTTCCTCGACCTTCTTCTTAGCTAGAGGTGTTGCTGCAGGGACTATAATCTTAACGGGCCTCGTTATCTTGCCTCCTCCTAACAGCTTGTCATAACCCAATTCCTTCAAGTTTATCTCCTCTTTGTCAGGGAACATGTGATCAATGTCTCCAACGTTTATCGTCTTTATCTCCCTAATAAGCCTACCTGGTCTTGCAGGCCATCCATATTTGCCAAGAGTTTCCCTCTCATACTTCCAGTAGTATATGAACTTATGATTAAATGATCCAGCACGTCCACGACCACCACGATTTCCAGCTCCTCTTGGCTTGTCTTTCCCATGACCATGAGTCCTTGATCCTCTCCTTTTCTTAGTCCTGTCCCTAACCATATCACATCATCCTCCTCAATAGGTCGTTTATCGCAGACCCTCTATAACCAAGGTCTCCTCCTACCTTATACGGTCTCTTTGTGGACTTAAAACCTCCACGAGGTGGCGCAAGTCTGAATACAGGCTTTACGTCTGGAAGATCCTTGTACCTTACTTTGCCTTCTAGTATTGCTTGTGCAAGCTCTCTCACGTTTTGGAATCCAATCCTTTGAGCATATTCATCTGTTATAGGCTTGTCTCCTATAAGCCTGCCACGTTTCCTTATGAGTTCCTCTAAGGTGTCAAGGTCTATCTCTCCCCAGGTAATGTAGTCCTTTGCCTTCTTCAACATGCCAAGATGTGTGGCATCCTCTGGAACGAGCACACAGTGAAACTTTCTAACAAGCCTAAGATGTCTAAGTGTTTCTTGAATGTCCCTTTTAACACCGATAATGCCCCTGATCCTCACAACAGCATACAGTACCATCACTCTTCACCCTTTCCAGCGAGTTTAATGGCTTTAGATATTTCTGCGGCTGGACCTTCTACTATTCCAAGCTTTTCTATGTCTTCTTCACTAATCTTCATTCTCACAGTCTCCTTAAGGGCTTCGAACGTTGCCATAACAAAGTTATATGTGGTCTTCGTGTGTCCACGTGTGAATGTCCAAACGTCTCTTACACCTGCAAGTCTCAATACTGGTTTTATAGTATCAGCAGCTACTAGGCCTACGCCACGTGGTGCAGGTTTAAGCCAGATCTCAACTGACCCCATCTTTCCCTTTACTGTAAAGGGAACACTGTGCGGCGTTCCACAACCACATTCCCAAGAACCACAGCCTCTTCTTATGTACGTTATGTTCATCTTTGCCTGCCTTTCAGCTATCTGCCTTGCCCTGAGGAACTCCTTCGCCTTCCCAGCACCTACGCCAATGATTCCATCCTCATTGCCCACAACAACAGTAACACGGATCTTGTTCCTCCTTCCAGAGTCAGTCATCCTCTGAACAAGGTTTGTTTCCACGACCTCAACCTTAAGCTGATCCCCCAGGAGGTAGTCTACAATCTCCGGCTCCTTTATAGGAACTCCCATGAGGAGTATTTCCATGATATCCGTGATCTCACCCTCGTATACCATTTTTCCTATTTTCGTCCTTGGTGTCCACTCGTTGATGTCATATGAATACCCAAGCCCAGTGCTCATGTCAACCTACCTCCTGTTTTATCCTCTCAAAGGCTTCCTCAAACATCTTTACTACTTCCTCAGATATGTGCTCTCCACGTATGCGCTCATCCGACGGAAATATATCATCACCATGAGGGATCTCCATCCCAGCATCTAAAGCTCCTTTAAGTGCTGCAAATACCCTTGCCCCACGGACTGGTCTGTGAAGTCCTATGTCCAAGACTGCTTCTTTGAGCCCCTTGCTTAAAGCCCTCTTAGCGGCGAGGTATCCCACAAGGTATGCTGCAGGAGTGTTCTTTCCGCTCCCTCTCCATCCATATTTCTCAAGATCCTTACTGTCAGCACATGCTATAACACGATCCCCTTTAGGATCGTATTCAATGAACTGAACAATGATCCTCCTCAGTGTCTTTCTTACGACCATTCTTGGCTTTCCTGACTTCAAAAGTGCCAATCTCTTTCTGTAGTTTGTCTTTCCTTCTCTTCTGCGCCTAAATGGAACCTTATATGTTGGACCGTGCGCCATGGCTCACAGCCCCCTTTGCCTTAGGAACTCTTCGAGCTTTTCAGGCGGAGCTAGTTCTTCAGTCTTTATATGAAGTATTACGTGTGATCTATCCTTGAACATCCCACCCTTAGCTCTGAGGTAAAGAATCCTATACGTGTGTCTATCTATAACACCCGCATCTCTGAGTTCTCTTAGAAGGCTCCTTATAGCTCTGATTCTAATCATCCATTGAACCTTTCTTGGCATTCTTGCAGTCCTCTTACCCTTAATACTTCCAGGACCCCTCTTCCTTCCCTTAAGACGCTTCCTAAATTTGACCCTCCAACGTCCTCTAGACGTTCCTTTTTCTTGCTTCTTCCTTATAACTCCTTCTTTTATGAGCTTCTTAATATCCTCTCTGGTAATTGCATTCTGAACCTCATCAATCCTGTCTGGATCAATCCATACTCTATTTACACCGCACTTAAGGATAGATGCTGCAAGTCTCCTTTGAAGCTTAAGATCAGTCATTATTGTGCACCTCACTCCTCAATTACCTCATATCCTAATGTTTTAGCTTCTTCTATTATTGCTTCCTTTTCTTCTTGCTCAAGTCCGTCATATGGTTTTATGATGTCTGTCTCAGGATTCGCTAACTTTAAATCATGAACAGCATGAGCTATGAAGAGCACTTTATTATTAACATATGGTCTCAGGTACTTTGGATTCAATACTCTTATTCCAAGCTCTATCGCTCTCCTCTCTATTTGTATGCGCTTTAGCCTTCCGACTGTATGTGATATTCTAGCAGCTTCTGTCTTAGGATCTAT
>QMTT01000012.1 GCA_003663565.1 Thermoplasmata archaeon | reverse complement strand
GCGTACCATTAAATAGCAAGTTGTTATAATATTTAAATGTTTCTATGATTACCGAGAATACTATTGTACCTATTTAACGAAATGATCTAGTGTTATGCTCATTATGTTCACCTATTATTATCTTGGGGTTCAGCCTACATAGGCATACCAATCCCTATATAAGCCTTAGGGCACATCAACCTCAACCCCTCTGAGTTCATCGAGAGTATATCATTGGCCTCGCCCCCCTTTCAGGGTAACCCCACTCCCCTCAGGATCAGGAGGATTAATCCTTTAAGCCTTCATTGGAGGGCTTTGGGGGGAACGGTTACTCCCCACATCTTTGTGGCTTTATCGCCTCCATTCGGGCTTGGGACCCCAATATCGGAGGCTATCCCATTATAACGGGAGCTGCCTCAATAATATTTAAAGATTTCGGAAAGCAAGGGATGGCAAATGTTTCACTTGTTGCGAACTATGGAACAGCCCAAGGTGAGAACAGTCATCGTGGAGAATGCTAAAAAAGAAGCTTTAAATAGTATTGTTACGATTAAATTGATCAATGTCACATGGTAACTCTATATCATTTGGGATGTTTATGTGTTCAATTCAAAGGGAGTAGAGCTAACTTCTTTATAATGATCCTTGGTTTAGTTTAGATCATTGGATAACGTTCGAAGGTTAATGTGGGGTGAGCACTTATGAATAATCAGTTGGTTGGTGTTAATAAAACGGGGACAACGACGATAGCTCTGAAGTATGCGGATGGCGTTGTTGTAGCTGCAGATAAGAGAGCATCTGCTGGAACATACATAGCAAGTAAAGCGGCAAGGAAGATACTCCAAGTGGATGAGCATATGGTACTGACCATATCGGGCTACGTTGGGGATGCCCAATACTTAGCAAGACTAGCAGACACAGAAGCAAGGTACTTCAGGATGAAAAGCGGTAAGAGGATAAGTGTTAAAGCTCTTTCTACAATGCTCTCAAATTATCTAAACAGTTACAGGTATTCTCCATACATAATATCTGTTATCTTAGCTGGATATGACGACACGGGCAGTCATATATTTCAAATAGATTTAGATGGAGGTATCCTAGAAGAGGAATATACAGCAACTGGCAGCGGAAGCATTGTTGCCATAGGGGTTCTCGATGACAGATATGAGAAGGGGATGACTCTAGATGAGGCGCTTGAGCTTGCCATAAGAGCTATCGTCAGAGCAATAGGTAGAGATACTGCCACTGGGGACGGAATGGATGTGGCGTATGTGAACGCCGAGGGTGTACACTACCTAAAACCTGAAGACATAGAACAATATCTCGCGAGAATCAAAGCAGGACTGTCTCGTGGATAGTAAAGAGTGTAAAAATCAACATCTTTATTTTTTTCGTAATTTTTAAATATTATTTAGGGCTTATTTCATTATAGTGTGGCAATCCTTGATATGTGGTCCTAAGCCCGAATAACTGCTGAAAAAGCCCTCCAATGAAGCCGGAGGAGGAAGCCTACTCGCTATGAAATTAATACTTCACACGCTCTTAACGGGTAGGTAGAACGAGGATTCCCAGGAACAGCAAAACTGATATAAAACATATGATTTTTAAAGTAGATCTGTGATCTCATCAATGAGCTTTCCTTGAGTCATCAGTGATTGGAGGGATTTATGAGATGAAAAGACCACTTGATGTGCTCAATAACAGCCGTGGTAAGAACGTCTTAGTAGTTATCAGAGGGAACAAAGAATATCGCGGGATATTAGATGGTTATGATTCTCACATGAATCTTGTACTCAAAAACGTTGAAGAAGTTACATATATTCAGGAGACTGGTGAACAGAAAACTAAGTCTTATACATTTGCTGTGATTCGAGGTGATAACGTAATATACATCTCCCCAAGTGAGGAGGTGTAGCTAGATGAGCAAGGGAACACCCTCATTTGGGAAGAGGAATAAGACGACACATATAGTTTGTCGCAGGTGTGGGCATAGATCATATAATGTCGCTAAGAGACGTTGTGCACACTGCGGCTATCCAGATCCTAGATGGAGATCTTACTCATGGGCAAGGAAGAGGAAGCAACGTGGGAAATAAATTAGGTTAAAGTGCCCTAGCGACATATATATTATCCTTGTTTCTTAATATTTCAACCCTAACTTTCGTGTTTAGATCTCCCAAGAACTCTGTTATCTCCACGAGTCTATTTCTTGCTACCCCTATAACCTCATTAGGAAGTCTTCCAGGAAGAACTGTTCTTACCCAGACTTTTTCGTGGAGGTTAAACACCTTCGGAAGCGACTTTCTCTTGTGTATGCCGAAGTCCTTTGGGCTTAAGACAAGCTTTACACCATACTTTTTCTCTAGTCTTCTCAAAGCGGCATAGAACTTGTGGAAGGTCATGACTTTTACCTTCGGTTTTCTTCCCATGGCGTATGGTATGTACTTTTGGATACCAAATATTGGCCACTCGCTTTTTGGCTTTAAAGAGAGGACATATTCTATTATTTCAATAATGTCGTCATCGTTTATTCCTGGGATCCATAAAGGTGCCACAAGCAATCGTATGTTTGAGTTTACAATGGCCTCTATAATTTTCTTTATGAAATTAGAGCTTACAGGAACGCCATTTATCAACTTAATTTTGTCATCTCTTAGTGAATCTACTGAGAGGTTTACCCTTGAGAGTCCAGCACTCTCTAGGTCGCTGATCATCTTTTCAGTAAGCCTATATCCATTTGTTTGTATGGATATTATTTCTGTTCCCTTGACATCTTTAAGCTCTTGCACAAGATCTACAATCCACGGATACATCATAGGTTCCCCTTGGCCGTCTATGTGAGCTTCAATAGCATGTCTTCCCTTGAACTCAACGATTTTCTCGTATTCTTTTATAAGGAATTCGTAGTCTATGACATAATCGACTAATCTATCTTTTCCTGGACCTTCTGAAACAGAACAGTAGATACATTTCATGTTACATCCTGTGATGGGTCTCACTTGTATGAGATTTGTCCCTCGGTCTATGAGACCAAAATAGTGAGATCCTATTAAGGGAATCTCGAGGCTTTCATCAATGTATAGTGTCTGCCTTCCAGTGATCATATTTACGAGACTTCTTCTGAAAGCAGTATCAAAATAGTAATAAATATAGTCTTTTGGATCCTTCTGTCCTCCTTTGACGATAATTTTATTATCCTCTACTTCTACTTCCTTCGATCCAACGTTTTTCTCAAGAAATGCCAAGAAATCTTTTAAAGATATTATCGCCTCGAATGGAGGGTATATTATCCTTAAGGTATCATCATCTTTCTTTCTGATGAATATTCCTTTAAATTCAACCTCAAATTCCTTTGATGTCATACTCATAAACTTAAAGCCCTCAGAATTTCAAGTAATCAACTAAGTATTTGACCATAGAAAGTATTGCTCGCGATCTATGGGATATTTTATTTTTAATTTCTTCTCCAAGCTCAGCATACGTTTTATTATACCCCTCAGGCACGAATATTGGATCAAAACCAAATCCTGCAGAACCTCTTTCCTCAAATCCTATTGTTCCTTTACATACTCCTGTAAATACGTGGATGCTCTTCCCATCGTAAAGCGCTACAGCTGACCTGAACTCAGCATAACGATCCTTAACATTTTCCATTAATTTTAGTATACCGCGGCATCCGATTGTTTTATATACGTATGCGGAGTAAACTCCTGGGAATCCCTTGAGGGCTCTTATGAAGAGTCCAGCATCCTCTAAAAATGCCATAGCAGGTATTATCTTCCTATCCACTAAGGACTTCATGGAGTGATAAGCTACTTCTTCGATAGAGTCTGCTTGTATTTCTTCAACGGGCATGCTTAATCTCTCTAACTTTATGTTATATTCTTTTAGTATTTCTCTAGCTTCTCTGAACTTATGCTCGTTTGATGTAATGAACACTAATTTTCTCATTTAAATCACCTTATCCTGTGACGTATCTGCCCATGCGTTCTATTTCTTTTTCTAACGCTAACACCTTAGAACTTTCAGGAAACGTCTTGGAATAACCCTCAATAAAGTACTTCATATAGTCTTTGTAATAGTCCGTTAGCGTCTTAAGGGACTCTTTAAAGACATGAATATCCACAGCCTTTAGCCTAAGATCATGGGATATCTCACTCAATCCAAAGTCTATGAAGAATATTTCTCCACTCTTTTTGTCCACTATAATGTTTGCTGGTGTTAAGTCTCCGTGAATTATGTCGTTTTTATGCATGATTCCTACAAGCTCTCCCATTCTTCTTATTATTGGAGCAATAGCTTCTGTAGATTTTGCTCCCTCAATGAGCTCCTTCAGGTTTGAGCCCTCTATGAACTCCATTACAATTATTCCATTTTCTATATCTGTGAACACTATGGCAGGTGTATTTACTCCTAGAGTCTTTGCAAGATGCATTATCTTAACTTCTTTCCTAGTCCTCTGCTCTTTAATCATCTTATCTACTTCCGGGATTCTATATGGCTTACTGAGACGTCTTTTTACGAGTACTTTGTATCCTAAAAACTCCGTTAGATACACCTCAGCTTCTGCACCTATCTTCAGTACCTTCTTCATCTCGCAGACACCTATGAAGTATTGCTCACTCAAATTAAAAGTTTCAGGTCTTTATCTGACCTTCTCCTATTCTTTAGTAATTCATTAAAGTAGAATTTTGTCATATCGCAAGATAAGAAGATATTTAAATGCTTTTGGTAGTAGATATTTGGGATTCACTGGATCTATTATCACCGTATTCTTGCAGAGATCATTGGAGCTGGTGTCCTATGAAGGCTGTTGTGCTAGCTGGTGGTTATGCTACGAGATTATGGCCATTAACCATCAGTAGACCAAAGCCTCTATTACCTCTTGGTAAAAAGCTGATCATAGACTACATATTGGAGGAAATAGTGAATATCCCATGTGACAAAATAATAATATCAACAAATAGAGCTTTTGCGCCGTATTTCAAGCGTTGGATTGAAAAGAAGACTCAAGAGATAAGCACTCTAGAGAAGCAGTTGGAACTGTTCATTGAAGACACTACGAGTGAAGAAGAAAAACTTGGAACAATAGCTGCTCTGGAGAAAGTGATGGAGCACTTCGGAAAGGATCACTACATAGTAATTGCAGGGGATAATATATTTTCATATAAGCTTTCTGATTTTTACGAAAAATATGATCTCATAAACCCATTGATAGCAGTTTATGATATCAAGGACATAAATCTTGTTCCACTGTACTCTCAGGTTGTAGTGGATGAAGAAGGAAAGGTTCTGGAATTTGAAGAAAAGCCCATCAATCCAAGAACAACACTCATAGCAACTGCCTGCTATGCTTTTCCTCCGGACACAATAGACCTAATAAAAGAATATTTGTCACTTGGTCTTAAGAGAGATTCTCCTGGATTCTTTATACAATGGCTTCACAAGAGACGTGCCGTCTTTGCGTATAAGTTCGAAGGATATTGGTTTGATATAGGAACTCCAAGGACTTACCTAGAGGCTCATAAGGCACTTCTAAGGGAGAGCTTTGTCTCCGATGCTGCTGAGATAGAAGAAGGCGTGAAGATAGTACCTCCAGTACACATTGAGGATGAAGTTATAATTAGGGGAAACAGCATTATAGGCCCGCATGTGTATGTGGGAAGGAAGGCCCTTATAGAAGACGCGGAGATATCAGGATCTATAATTATGTGCGGATCAGAGATTAAGGGCTCTACGATAAGGAGGTCCATTGTTGGTGAAAAGGTGGTAATAAATGAACTTAACATTGAGAACTCCGTAATAGGAGATCATACAAAACTCTATCATCGGAAATAGTAATAACCTAACAAAGAGCTCCTATCGTGATCTATGAGAGTAAGCTTCTTGCTAGCACTCTCATAGACTATTTCGTTAAGTAAGTATAATAGCATTCTCAGTAATCATGAAAACGAAGCATTTAAACAAGGGAGGAATAGAATGTCAGATGAGTTGCCTCAATGACGGCAAAGTAGCCATCATGGGCGAGAGGATAATATTCATCCCTCCGTAAGGCCGCCTCCGTGGTGGCGGTCGATGTCGCCTCCAATGACGTGCTGATCATGGATGAGGCGCAGAAGAGGAGGCCCGCGTGCACTTCACAAGTTTCACTCATAGCTGAAATTAGCACGCGGGCAACCACATCATTTGCTTCAATTGATAAAAAGGGCTTTTCATAAGTTTTCTTGCAAAATCGTGAATGAAGCCCGAGATAGTAAATGAAATCTATAGGCATATTACATAAATCCATGTATGGTCTTTTGATGAATGGGATTTGAGTGGTCTTTGTGTTCCCGTATGCGAAAGTTAGGTGAGAATTTATGATGGGTCCAAAAATAGTTGTTGAACCCCCAGGTCCAAAGGCTAAAGAGGTCCTAGAGAAGAACAAGGAGTATCTTGTAACGACGACTCAGGGGATCCCATATGTTGTCATAAAACGTGGTAAGGGAGTTTTCGTTGAGGATGTAGATGGAAACATATACTTGGACTTCGCCTCTGGAATAGGAGTTTTGAACACAGGGCACACACCAGAACCAGTGATAAATGCTATAAAAGAGCAGATTGAAAATTTCATACACTTCTCGTTGACGGATTTCTACTATGAGGTTCCTCTTAAGCTTGCGGAAGAGCTTTTCAGGATAACTCCCGGAAATCATAAAAAGAAGGTCTTCTATGGGAACAGTGGAACGGAAGCCAATGAGGCGGCGATAAAGATCGCTAAGTATTACACGAACAGACCATATATAATAGCGTTCATTGGCGCATTCCATGGAAGGACCATGGGATCGCTAAGTCTTACTGCATCGAAACCAGTACATAAGAAGAAGTTCTTCCCAATGATGCCAGGAGTAATACATGTCCCATACCCCAACCCTTACAGACCACCTTTTGGCTATGAGGGTAAGGATCTAGGAAAAGCAGTAGTGGATTACATAAGGGAGTTCATCCTTGACAGATTCGTTCCTCCTGATGAAGTTGCTGCTATATTCGCTGAGCCCATACAGGGAGAAGGGGGATATGTAGTTCCACCAAAAGACTTCTTCCCAGAACTCAAGAAACTCGCCGATGAGTATGGTATAATACTAGTAGACGATGAGGTTCAGATGGGAATGGGTCGCACAGGTAAGTGGTGGGCTATAGAGAACTTTGGTGTTGTCCCTGACATAATAACATCTGCGAAGGCATTAGCCTCTGGGATGCCACTAGGAGCAACAATAATCAAGGCAGAGTATGACTTTCCAGAGTCTGGAGCTCATGCCACGACATTTGGAGGGAACCCTGTTTCATGTGCTGCAGCAATAGCGACAATAAAGATGATAGAGGAGCAAAATCTCCTTGAGAACGCAAGGAAACAAGGTGAATATCTGCACAAGAGGCTAAAAGAGCTTCAGGAGAAGTATGAACAGTACATAGGAGATGTAAGAGGAATAGGACTTGCTCAAGCAATAGAGATCGTTAAGGATCCAAAGACAAAGGAATATTATCCAGAACTCAGAAATAAGATTGTTGAAGAGGCTTCAAAGCTTGGATTAATACTTCTCGGTTGTGGAAAGAGTGCAATAAGATTTATACCGCCTCTAATAGTACAGAGAGAGCACATAGAGGTAGCAATGGAGATCATAGATAAGGCGATAGCTAAAGCAATAGAAGCGCTTAAGTGACAAAGTCGATCCAAGCTTCGCTCTTAATATCCTCCACAAGGGGAGTCCAGCACGGGGATAGGAGTAACGGGAGTAAGACTACCCCTTAGCCCACTCCCCCGCCTTAAAGGGCGGGGAGTGGATCAGATCAACTCTTACTTTTTCCCTCTGTTTTCTCTATTACTTTCTTCTCTAGTTCAAGTAAAATATCCCTTATAGTTTCTTTTTCTTCTATTGCCATAAGGATTTCGTCCAAGGTTAAGGGATGGAATTCTGTACCGCCAACGCTTTCTATTCGGCTCCTTATCATCTGTAGGATCTTTTCCTTTGGGGGTTTCTTAAGTTCATATTCTATAATGCTTCTATTTGTGAATACATCTCTAAATGGCCATTCATTAAGCTTCTTGTTCCCTAACATACATATAGATATGTGTCTACTTGGAAGCTCTAGCAATCCCACCAAACTCTCAAATAAATGTCTGTCCGGGATCTCAGTTACGTCGTCTACTATCACTATGTATCTTAAAATGGATCTCCTCCTCAACTTGCTTATGATCCATTTGAAAAATGACGGTCCTCTTATTATGAGTTTTAACTTTTCCTTTATAATTTCTGGATCGTATAGTCTTCCTCCATGTATAAGCACACTATCAAGATCATATATCTCGGCTACTTCAGACATCCAGAGTCCTAATGTAGTTTTTCCCATGCCAATTTTCCCATAGACGTAGAAAATTCTTCCAGATTCCCTTGAAGCTTGCGAGAGAATCTCTCTTCCTAGGTCATCATACAATATGAACCTAGGATCAGGTTTATTAGGATTAAACGGTGATTCGATCCATCCTAACTGCTCATAATACAAACTAAACACCCCCTTAAATGCTGTATTGTCACGTCCCTGAAAACGTCTATGAAGCTTTTTAAGCTTAGTAGTCCTAGCTAATGCTTCGTGATATAACAACAACTGATGACTGACGATATGCATCTGTTTAACGTTCTTTAGTACTCTGTGAGAGTAAACGTTGTGAATGCTATTTCGAATGCTCCTAAGCTGTCAGCAACTATTTTATTTTTGGAAAAATACATTTAAATATTTTAGCCCAAAAGAATTAACAGTGAACTTTTCTCACAATGTGGAGCATGATGGTAATTTTTAATGTCATTATATTTTACAATGTTATGATATAAAAATACTAAAGCGTTTGAATATTGTCTTATATGGGATCTTTAGTTCCAGAAATTATGTCATTAAATCCTGTCTTCTAGCGAAGTATTATGTATTACAAAAATTATTGCTGAGAAAGCTCCGTCCTTAGGTGTTGGATAAGTCACAAACGCTTACGATGTGAGACAAAGTTTCAAGAGGCGATGAAAGTATGGACTTTAAGTATTTAGATCATCCTGCAGATTTGGAAATTGTCGTGTACGGATCGACATTAGAAGAGCTGTTTAAGAATGCGGCTAGAGCAATGTTCAATGCGATATCTCCAGAGTATGAAAAGAGAGTTGAGAAATGTGTTTTAAAGAGGATCATTGAGCTTAAGTCAGATGATGTTGAGTCCCTATTCTATAAGTGGATGTCAGAGCTTGTATTTGTTTTCGACACAGAG
>QMTT01000011.1 GCA_003663565.1 Thermoplasmata archaeon | reverse complement strand
TCTCGTCAGCAGGTCGATAATGTTTGCTACAATACTTACATCAGCTGCATCCTTCCAGTATTTCCTAGTACCTTTTATATACAACGCAGGCCTATTCGAGGACAGATTTTTACTACTTTACGGCTATAGATTGGCATTCGGTGCGTCAATGCCTCACTACGGCAGGGCTTCAGCTGCAATGGTCATAACGACTCTGATAATTGCTGTATACATGTACATTGTGATGAGAGCATCAAAGCTCCAGAGAGGTGTTTCTGAATGATCTTTAGAATTTCGAAATCAAAGAAGAAAATGACATTCATTAAGACTGCCATAATGACTTTTATAGCTCTTATAGTCATGGGTATACTCTTATTCCCAGTGTATTATGCCTTTGTGGTCTCGCTAAAGCCAAGTGGCTCACTGGCAACTACTAAAATAGACCTCATTCCAAGTGATATTACGCTCAAAAACTATCGCGAGGTGTTCTTTGGTCATTATGAAGGATCTGCTAGCACGTCTGATGCCATAATGTTTGATGCTGAATTGATTAGAATCTCTATCATAAACTTAACAACAGATGTTTTAGTTGAAATGAGAGATGTCTCTGGAAATATAACCCCAGGATACCTACTGACGTTACAGTTTGCATATATAACAAGTAAGACAGAAGGTGAAAACTTCATAAAAGTTTTCACAGAGGAGGCATCCGCTCAGGGACTTGTGTCAGGCATATCCTTTAATGCTAGGGAAGTGATTGTGAAAATCTATAAGGGTTCCATAGAAGATGTACCAATACCCACAGAGAACCTTGTACTAATAAATAATAACACCTTTGAGGGACATGACGTATCAGGTGTGATATCAAAAAAAGTGAGACTTAGACTTGAAAACGCCCATATAACAGTCTTAAATCCAAAACTAGTGAACATATATAAAATTGGAGGGAAAACACTGACCTATATGAGGAATAGCTTCATCCTTGCTAGTTTAAACGTGGCATTCACGTTACTCTTTGTGGTACCAGCAGCATATGCATTCTCAAGAGTAAAGTTCGTTGGCAGGGATCACGTGTTATACTTTTATTTGCTATTCACTCAAGTGAGTGGAGGTCTTGGGATAGCGGGGTTAATAGCCCTTTATGCCCTCCTTGTAAAGCTTAAACTCATGAACAATCTCGCAGTCTTAGCTCTTATATACGCGGCCGGTGGCGTTCCATTCAACACATGGCTACTTAAAACATATATGGATACGATACCAATAGACTTCGACGAGGCAGCACTTGTAGATGGTGCAGGATATTGGAAGATCGTCTGGAAAATAATATTCCCAATGGCACTACCAGGGGTTGTAACGGTTTCTATATTTGCCTTCATAGGAGGGTGGACAGAACTCATACTTGCTAACTTACTTATAACTGAAGAAAGTCTCAGACCGTTAGCTGTCCAGTTATACATAGATCTAGGGAATGTGAGAGAACTTTCATGGACTTATTTCTCGGCAATGGCAATAATATTCGCGTTACCAGTGTCCATTATGTTCTTCGTTAGTCAGAAGTGGATCAAAGGAGGTCTTACGTTGGGTGGGCTAAAAGACTGAAAGAAACAAACTTTATTTTTACTCTTATTTTTCTTTTTATTAATCTTCTATCAGCTCTAAAGAGCGAGGCTTTCTTAGCGACGTTTTGTAAAAATAAGACAATACTTGCAAATAACCAATTTAGCATGTGTTTATTAATTTATGATATTTTTAAATAACTCCAGAAGCAGTCGCTAAGATCTTTAATACTTTGGGGATTAAGATGATACAAAATATAAGGCTTATGAGTGGAAATGAAGCTATAGCTAGGGGCCTCTTAGAGGCAGGGGTTAACGTAGTTGCAGGATACCCTGGAACGCCATCATCTGAAGTCATAGATACGTTACTACATGATTACAAAGAATATCTTGATCGAGTATATGTAGAGTGGAGTGTTAATGAAAAAGTAGCTGCTGAGCTTGCTATAGCAGCTGCATGGGCAGGACTTAGAGCGGCAGCAACAATGAAAATGTCTGGAATGAATGTTGCCTCTGACTCTTTTCTCTCAGCAGTTTACAGTGGGGTTAAGGGCGGTTTAGTTTTTTATGTAGCAGATGATCCTGGGGTATATGCAGGCATGGTAGAACAGGACACGAGGAATTACGCTGTTATGGCTCCTTGCCCAGTTATAGAGCCTAGAAGACCAAAAGAGGCCAAGAACTTTGTTTCATTAGCATTTAACATTTCAGAAGAATTTAAAATACCTATCATTCTACGAGGTACAACAGTACTTGCACATTCAGAGGAGCCAGTCCCATTAGGAGAAATAAGAATTAAAAAACGGGAGTTTGCATTTGAAAAGGATATAGCAAAGTACACTAAAGCTGGGAGGAAAATAGTTCTTGAGCAACACAAAGAGACGTTGAATAAGATCAAGAAGATAAAAGAAGCAATATATAAAAGGAAATATTATGATACCATTGGAAATGGCTCTGAAATTCTAATAATAACTGCTGGAAATGCTTCTAATTATGTACTGGATCTCATGAATGACCTCAAAGAAAAAATTAAGGTTCTTAGACTTTGGTTTCCATGGCCTATACCTGAAAAGCTCATTGAAGAACATGTGGAAGGGTTCACGAAGATACTGATAGTTGAAGAAATAGATCCAATAATTGAAAGAGAAGTCAGGGCAATACTTCAGGAAATTGGTTCAAAGGCCAAAGTATTTGGAAAACTCTTTGGAGGACCCATACCAGGATATAATGAAATGACACCAGAAATAGTATCAAATGCCTTAGCAGCTCTTGGACTAGAGGTTCGTGCCAAGAACCCTTCAAGCAACGTGCAAGGATTCAGGAGACCAATAACCTTCTGTCCGGGATGCCCTCATAGGGTAACATACTTCGCACTTGTTGAAGCCATGAAATCCTTAGGATTAGACTCATCGGAAATCATTATAACAGGAGATATCGGATGTACGATCCTTGCAATGAATAAACCATTTGAAATAATATGGACAGAACTCTCTATGGGGGCATCAGTAGGTCTTGCAAGAGGTTTTCTTAAGGCGGGAAAAGATATTGTTATAGCTACTGTTGGGGACTCCACGTTTTTCCATGCCACCATTCCTCAAATAATTAACGCATATCTAGCGAACGACAACGTTAAGGTGATAATCTTGGATAACTCGTGGGTAGCAATGACTGGACATCAACCAACTCCTACAAGTCCCATCACTGAAAGAAGAGTACTTCCAGAAAAGATTCTAGAAGCTATAGGAATAGAAACAAAAGTTATAGATCCATACGATGTGAAAGGTTCTATAGAAGCCATGAAATGGCTACTTTCATCAAAAGGTCCTAAAGCTGTTGTTGCTAGAAGAGAGTGCTCTCTTCAAGCAATAAGAAGAGGAATAAAAGGAACTGCAATGATCATAAAAGATAAGTGTGTTGGCTGTAGGCTTTGTTTATCCAAAACTGCGTGTATGGCACTTAAATTCAATGAAAAAGAAAAGAAAATGGAGATAATAAAAGAACTCTGTAATGGTTGTGGTTTGTGTGCATACATATGCCCATTTGATGCCATAGAGGTTAAGAAACCTTGAGGTGAGATCCTTGACGTACAACATAATAGTTGGCGGGAGTGGTGGTCAAGGCGTCATGTCACTAGTAGATTTACTCGCAGAATGTGCAATAGTGCAAGAATACAATGTAAAGGTTATGAAATACAAAGGACTTGCTCAAAGAGGGGGTAGTGTAAGAGCATTTCTTAGGATTGGAGACGTAGAGAGTCCTATATTTCCAAGATATTCCGCAGATCTTGTTGTATCATTAGAACTCGCAGAGACCTTAAACCTCCTCGAATACATAGGCCACGAAACAAAAGTACTCATAGCAGATTATAGGATACCCTCTGTGCTAAATGCGATAGGTATTGAACGTTACCCAGAAGACTTGCTAGACATGTTCTCTAAGTCTGGCTATTATATCCTTCCTGCAGAAAGAGACTTGAAAGAGAATAAACTTCCAGTGATAACTTTGAACACTTACATGCTAGGAGCCATATCAGTTATCCTCTCAGACATCTTTCCAAAGAATTTAATACTTAGAATTCTAAAGAAAAGACTTAAGAGGTTTGTTGATGAAAACATACTTTCATTTGAGCTTGGAATGAAAAGGGCTATTCACTTATTAAAAGCACCTTAGGCCCGTTAGAATCCTTAAAACACTTAGGTATTCCTTCAACAAATAGATTATTAGGTGATCATGCCTCGATGACGGCAGAACAGTCAATAAGGGCTAAGGGATATCGACGAAGTCCTTGACAAGTTCTCCTTTGTATAATCGCGAAGGTGGTCCAATCGTCTCTCGAGATTCCACGATCCCTCTGCCTATAAGATGATACTCTCGCGTAGATTATAAAAATCGTTGCTTGCAAAACCCCGCCCTTTAGGGCGGGTAGGCCACAAACACCTAAAAAATATGCATGAACAAGAGTTGTGCAGTGGTTAGTTCTCTATGACTTTCCATTGGGTTTTCTTTTGGTTTATTATTTTTACCGAAAAGTAAATTGTATACACAAGGAGGCATACTATTATTTATTGAAAGATATACTAAAGAAGCGTACTATTGTTGTATTAAGTGGTAGTCATGGTAGTTTATAAGAGACATGAGAATAATAGTAGAAAGTATAGGAGGTTTATTGTAGCTGTTGTTCACTATGGAGATGTTGTCTACAACGTGTCAAAATGGCTTGGGATAGATGTGCTAATTCCTGTGATGATTCCAACAGAAAATACAACATATTTCATGATGTCCATGCCACGTATCTATGGAAAAAGAAGTTATAAGAGTACACTAAGGGAAATATGTGAAATCGTGGAGTCTCACAAGGATTTAGAGTTCTATGAGGTAGTATCATATCAGAAAGAAAAGTTCTTATACATAGCTCGTAAAAGCTATGGGACCCTAAAATCGTTCATCAAGGAAGGAGTTATAGTATTAGAGCCACTATACGTAGTTCGAGGAGTTAAGTATTTTAATGTCCTTGCTAAAAGTGAGAAGTCATTGTTTAAGGCTAAGGAGAATATAGAGAAAGTATCTCCAACCCCCACAAAAGTGCGCATCTTAAGAGGAGGACATACTGGTGGAAAGGAATATCAGAACTGCTCCGCAGAGGTTCTTGATATACTATCGTCACTTACTCTTTCTGAGAAGGAGGCACTCTTCACGGCGTATAATATGGGATACTTTGAATGGCCAAGAAAGGCAAATTCAGAAATAATATCAAGAGTTCTTGGGGTATCTAAGGCAACATTTATTGAACATTTGAGAAAAGCTGAGAAGAAAATTCTTGACAAACTACTTGGCTCATGCTTAGAGAGAAATCAAACATGTTAGGGAAAATACTCTTAAGAGCATATGGACTAGGACTTTACTATGAGAATCTACTTGGCATGGTTTAGCAGTGGTCTTGAAGAACTCAGAACGCTTTCAAAACGAGTAGTCATTATAGATGCCCTGAGGTGTTCGGCGACAATTGTGACAGCATTTGAGCATGGAATCAAGAGCGTAATACCTGTAGAGAGTGTGGATGCAGGAAGGTGTCTTAAGAGAAAGAATCCTAATGTCATCTTCTCTGCAGAAATAGATGGTGTAAAAGTGCCAGATGCAGATGTTGGAAACAGTCCAACAAAAATTAAAGAGATATTGAAAGCAAAAAAATGCGATGCGATCATAATAAGGACATCTGCTGGTACTAAGATGATAAAAAAGGCTTTAGAGCTTGGGTTTGAAGTGATAATCATAGGGACATTTCTGAATGCACGAGCTGTTGCCAGATATGTCAGTAGGGAAAATGACCCTCTTGGAATTCTCTGTGCTGGATATAAAGGCATGTACTTTACAATAGAAGACTTTCTTGCTGCTGGCGCTATAATTGAAGAGATGCGGTCTATAATCGGTTCTAGATTAGTGTTAGATGATCAAGCACTAGCAGCACACTTAGCATTCAAGGCCTCGAAAGATAAACTCTTAGATATAGTTCTTAGAGGTAAAAGTGCGATAAGGATCATTGAAATAGGAGAGGAATATGATATTCCAGAGTCTATAAAGATAAACACATCGTCTATAGTTCCAGTGGTCGTCAATGGAAAAATAGTTGGGTTAAGAGTCTAATTTTGATCTGTCATGGCATGGTATAATTCCTAACATGTTAGGGCTAAACTAAAAGTACTTTTAACGAGAATCTTTCCCTATTTGGTGATTTGTATGGTTGGTCTGATTCCGAGAAAAGAAATTCTTGAGAGGCTTAGGCAGAAGATCGAAAACAAAGAGCCTATTCTAGGTGCTGGAGCTGGTGTTGGTCTCTCAGCAAAGGCAGAAGAGGCAGGAGGCATTGACCTAATAATAATATATAACTCAGGAAGGTACAGGATGGCAGGATTTGGATCCCTAGCAGGCCTTATGCCATATGGAGATTCTCATGAGATTCTGCTCCAACTTGCTCCAGAGGTTCTCAGCATAGTTAAAAAGACACCAGTTCTCGCAGGCGTTTGTGGCACGCACCCTCTGTATCAAGGAGAGAGGATGGTACAGTTCTTAAAGCAGCTCAAGGAAATGGGCTTCTCAGGAGTTCAGAACTTCCCAACAGTTGGGTTAATAGACAAGGACTCTCTGTTTAGGAGGAACTTAGAGGAAACGGGTATGGGATATGACAAGGAAGTAGAGATGATACGCATGGCACACGAGCTAGACCTCCTAACGACACCTTACTGCTTTGATGAGGAGGACGCAGTGGCAATGGCAAAGGCAGGCGCTGATATAATAGTAGCCCACATGGGACTTACTGCAAAGGGTCTCATAGGAGCTAGAACAACGCTCTCGTTAGAGGAGGCTGCAAAGAGATGCCAAGCAATAGCAGATGCTGCAAAGAGCGTAAACCCGGATATTATAGTCCTCGTGCACGGTGGTCCCATTGCAGATGTGGATGACTTCAGGTACATCGTGGAGCACACAACAGGGATACATGGATTCTATGGAGCATCAACGTTCGAGAGGATACCTACGGAAAAAGCCATAGCAGACCAAGTTAGGGCCTTTAAGTCAATAAAGATAAGACCTTGACCCTTTCTAAACAATCTTTTTGGTGGTGCGCCTAGATGAGTGATGAAAGACCTGGAATTCTCGTCATGGGAATTGCTGACACAAAAGGACCCGAGCTGAAGTTTATAGTCGAGCAGGTACGAAAGGCAGGAGGAGATCCCATATTCATGGAGCTCACGGTCTCTGGGAAGCCCTGTGGATGGGCTGACATCTCGATAGAGGAGGTGGCAAAGGAGGCAGGAATATCAGCTGATGACCTTGGAAAGATGACAAGGGAGAAGGCCGCGGAGTACATAGTGGTAGGAGGGTCAAAGATTGCGAGAAGACTTTACGAGGAAGGAAGGATAAAGGGAGTAATAGCCTTCGGAGGATCTTTAGGAACGTCAATAGAGACGAGGATCATGAGGTCACTGCCCTATGGAATTGCAAAGATAATGCTCTCCACGATGGCTTCGGGAGATGTGAGACCATATGTCGATATAAAGGACATAGCGATGTGGTATCCCCTAGCTGAAAAGGGGATAAACGTCGTCACAGCTAAAATACTAAGCGCAGCTGCAGGGGCCGTAGTGGGAGCGGCAAAGGCTCCAAAGCCTGACATAGAGGAGAAGCCCCTAATCGGGTACACAATGTTCGGGACTACGACACCGTGTGTGAAGGCTGTTTCAGAGTACTTTGAGAAGAAGGGATACGACTCAATGATAATGCACGCTGTGGGTACTGGAGGAAGATCACTTGAGGAGCTCATAAGGGATGGATATATCGTTGGCATGGCTGACATAACAACACATGAGCTCACAGATATGATCTGTGGTGGGATTCTGAGCGCAGGTCCAGAGAGACTCACTGCTGCTGGAGAGAAGGGGATACCGCAGGTAGTTTCAACTGGAGGGGCTGACATGATAAACTTCGGTCCAAGGGAGACCGTTAAGGGCAAGAAATCCTTAGTTACAGGTAGAGAATTTGAGGAAGAGGAAGCAGAGGGACTTCCCGGAAGGAAGATTTACGTTCATAATCCAATGGTTACGGTCATTGGCACTCTCCCCGAAGAGGCAAGAAGGTTGGCTCAGGAAATGGCGAAGAGGCTCAACAAGGCAAAGGGTCCGAGTGCCCTTGTGGTGCCCATGCGTGGGTGGAGCGCGTATGACATAAGAGAGCCCTCTTTGGAGCTTGGATGGGCAGGGCCAGGTCCTGGACCGTTCTGGGCATCACACCCTGAAAAGCCCGAGTGGGGCTTAAGAGAAGTGGCATTTGTTGAGGAACTTCTAAAGCACATAGACAGGGACAAGGAGAACCTAGACGTAATAATCTGTGACAAGCATATAAACGAGAGGGACTTCGCGATGCTAATCGCAAGAATCCTTGACGACATGCTCTCAGGAAAGTGGAAGAAGGGGGCCTACTTTACGGAGCCCTGGACAATTACTCTTGATGAGTTTGAGAGGATGAAGCTAAAGCCGCCTTAAAGGGAGGTATTTGAATGAGCACAAAGACAAAGGAGACAATACCGTTATGGCTTGCTATTGCCATAACAGTGCTCTTTTCCCTTCCATTTGGAACGCTTCTTGGGAAGTATAACTTAGCCTTATGGGCATCGTTCATCGCATGGGCTGAGTACTTTGCTCTGGGGGCAAAGCCTGAGGCATTGAAGTACATATGGATACTGTTCCCACTTGGAGCGTTCTGGATGGCAATGTTTGCAACCTTCGTGGCCCTTGTTCCAATAGGTGGAACACTCACTACTGTAGCTGTGTGGATATTTGTGTGGGTTGCAGTAGCAGCCTTCGTGATGAGATTCCATCCCATGTTCCAAAAGGGTAGCCTTCCATACTTTAACGGGCTATCAATGTATCTTGCACTCTACTTTGGTCTGTATGCGAATGGCGCAAATATAGGAGCAGGTCAGGGTCCTATAGTTGGGAACCCTGTTGTTGATGCGTGGATACTGTTTGTATGGGCATCACTTGCGGGGATATTTGGAGGATTCCTTGGATGGTTTAACATAGCAATAACGTTCCCGAGGCCAGTGAAGGAGTAAATCCGCCTCTTTATTCTCTTTCTCCTTTATGTCTAACATGTTTGGGAGCAATTAGATATACTCCACTGTGACTTACCCATTTTTGGTGATAGAGAATGCAATCTGATCCCAACGAGAGTGAAGTTATAAGATCCATCATGTACTCTGACGTCAGTCTAATAGACCCAGAGGAGTACATTATAGC
>QMTT01000010.1 GCA_003663565.1 Thermoplasmata archaeon | reverse complement strand
ATAATAAGGAGAGAGATGCGGAATCTCAGATGAGAAATGTGAGGATAACTGCGAGATACCTTGCTGAGATAATAGAAAGAGGAGTTGATATTGTAATAACGCATGGAAATGGTCCTCAAGTCGGAGATATACTGCTTAGGAATGAAATCTCTGCAAAGATGGTTCCCTCAATGCCTTTAGATGTGTGTGGTGCCGAGAGTCAGGGGATGATAGGTTATTGGATTCAGCAAGCACTTCAAAATGAGCTCAGGAAGAGAGGTATCAAGAAGCCCGTTGCAACGGTCGTAACGCAGGTTCTTGTAGATCCAAATGATCCTGCCTTCCAGAATCCAACTAAGTTCATAGGACCTACTTACACAGAAGAAGAGGCCAAAAAACTTATGGAAAAGGGTTATACTATGAAATACGACATAGGAAGAAAGGGTTGGAGAAGGGTTGTACCTTCCCCTGATCCCAAAGAGATCATAGAGATTGACGCAATAAAGTCCCTTGTGGAATCAGGAACCATAGTAATAGCTGTAGGCGGTGGAGGAATACCCGTAATAAGGACGGAAGATGGAGACCTTAGGGGAGTTGAGGCTGTTATTGACAAAGATCTCGCCACTGAAAGATTGGCAACACAGCTAAGAGCTGAAAAGATGCTAATCCTTACAGCTGTTGAGAAAGTATATTTGAACTTTGGAAGGTCAGATGCAAAGTCTATTGACGTAATGACTGTTTCTGAGGCCGAGAAATACTACAATGAGGGTCATTTTCCTCCCGGCAGCATGGGGCCTAAGGTGCTTGCTTCGATAAGGTTCGTTAAGCACACTGGAAACATTGCCATAATATCGTCCTTAGAAAAAGCATTAGAGGCCTTTGAAGGACGTACTGGTACGAAGATAGTACCAGGATGAGATAGGTAAACTGGATGAAACAGAAACTGAACCTAACGTCAAAAGTTGTTCCCTTCTCTGGTGTGTGTTATGAAGATAGTGGTCATAGGAGGAATGACTGCTGGAACAACAGCAGCGCAGGCTGCTAGGATGGTTGACAGAAAGGGAGAACATGAGATAATAATCCTCGAAAGGGAGCGATATCCATTATACTCAAGATGCGTTCTTCCTTATGTTGTCTCGGGAAAGGTCGATAAGGACAAGGTAATAGAGTTTGACAAGAAGTGGTATGAGGATCACGACATAGATCTGAGACTAGAAACCACAGTCATTAGTGTGGATGTTAAAGAGAGGGTTGTTAGAACAGAGCAGGGGGAAATAAAGTATGATAGGTTAATCATAGCTACTGGATCTTATGATAGGCCAAAATATGACGGTTATAAACGAGTGTTTAATCTCCGAACACTGGATGATGCACTTAGGATAAGGGATCTAGCTAAGAAGTCAAAAAGAGCTATAGTTCTTGGCGCAGGAGCAATAGGTTGTGAGATCTCTGAGTCTTTACGTGAACTTGGCCTAGAGGTCACACTTGTTGAATACTTCGACTACCCACTTCCAAAGTTCCTTGACAAGGAGCTTGGGACTAGAATAGCTAAAGTGCTCAGGGATAATGGTGTGAAGCTCATGTTAGGTACGATGGTTCAAAGCGTGAAAGAGGAGGAAGATAGAGTCATTGTGGAGACTTCCAAGGGACTTATGGAAGGGGACTTAGTGATCTCTGCTCTCGGAATAAGACCTAATGTCTCCATTTTTGAAGGCACAGGAATTGAGTTTGGAGAGACTGGAAGAATAAAAGTGAATGAGAGAATGGAGACGAATGTTCTTGGAATTTATGCTGCAGGGGAGTGTACGGAGTATCCAGATCTCGTGACAGGAAGACCGACTCCTATAGGACTTGGAAGCATAGCATTTAGACAAGGTCTCGTAGCTGGTATTAACGCTGCAGGAGGGGATGCTAAGTTCCCACGTGGTATCCTAAACACGAGGGTCACGAGACTATTTGACGTCGAGATAGCATGTGTGGGCCCTACAGCCAATGACCTTAAAAACGCAAACATAGCCTTTAGACATATAATGACAGTCTCTAAGGACCTCCCCGGTTATTATCCAGGCGGCAAGGAGTTCGTGGCAAAGCTGTTGTTTTCACCAGAGGGTAAAATACTAGGATATCAAGCTATTGGGAGAAATGCGGGACTAAGGGTGAACACTATAGCAATGAGTATGCTCCTAGAAGCTAATATAGAAGCAGTGGAGTATCTAGAAACAGCGTATTCTCCACCAGTGGCTCCTATAATGGATCCGCTTATAATGCCCCTAACAGGAGCCCTGAAGATCTTAAGGAGATCTAAGAGATCTTCCTAGATTTAGCAAGATCATAAAGTTTTTCTGCTTTTTCCTTTAATTCATCTCTTATTGAGACATATTCAAGCCATTCCTTTGGAATTTCATTTATTCCAAGTTTTATTCCAAGAACAGCACCTGCTATGGCGCAGTTCGTATCAGCATCTCCCCCAAAGTTCACAAGTGTTAAAAGTGTTCCAGCGAAATCTTCCTCATACGATACCATTATAGAAATCCTGATTGTATTCTTGATGTGCCCTCTAACCTCCCTTTGCTCCAATGACTCTATGTTTCTGTTAAGTGACTCCTCAAAGATCTTCGGTATCTCATAATCTATGAATTCCTTAGGTATTAAGTGAATGAGCTCTAACGCTTCTAAGTAGCTATCCTCCGTGCTCAGGCCCTCGCCTATGCATATCAGAAACTTACTGAACATTATTGCAGCAGTAACGGCAGTAGGGGTGTAATGTGTCAGGAGGGTTTCATTCATAACGTCCTTTACGAGCTCATCATCGTTTTTATTAAAGAAATGATAAAGGGCTATTGGAGGCGCCCTCATTAATGGACCATTACCGTAGCCATATCCTAGGTCTCTAGCTGTTCTCCCTCCTTTGTGTGGGTCCGAGAGGTCTGCGTTTGAGAGTGCATAGTAAGTGGTCATTCCTATTCCATATATCTTGTCGATGTTCTCAAGGTACCTCCTCAGAACGTCTCTAAAATCATATCGACCAAGCTCCAATATAGATTCAAGAACTAGTTTCATCATTATGGTATCGTCCGTATAGCAATCAGCCTTTACGGGTCCTTTTATATAACCATGAGCAGCTCTTATCTCCTCTTGGCTCATTCCCTCAAACGGAGCTCCCAATATATCTCCCACGACAAATCCTAATATTGCGCCAATGAACTTATCTTTCAAAACTTAAACACCTCCAATAGCTGTGAGGAAAATGCCCATAACAACAAGCGCAATCCCAATATATGTATCCCTTTGTAAATTCATGATCTTACCTTCTTTAAATATTATCTGAGAGAGTACTATACTCAGTGCTGGTGATGCTGAAGATATAACAGTCATCATTCCGACGTTATCGGCAAGGTAAATCGCATAATAGTAGGCAAACGATCCAATGAATACTCCAAAGAGGCCTCCTATGTTCAACATAATGATGTTTTTGGGTTTTATGCTCTCCCTTCTCAGTATATGAGCAACAAGGGGACCGAATATGATAAGGATTATTATTCCTCTAACAAATATAAGTATCTCAGGAGGTACTCTCTCCTTCAATAGAGAGCCATATATCGTGATTCCTATAGCCCATATCAACGCGGTTATGAGACCAAAAAGAACCCCTTTTAGGACGTCCTTGATATCCATTAAGGAGTAGCTCACTAGAAATATTCCAAGAACGACAAGTACTGTTCCAAGGGCGCCCCAAAGTGTGACTTTCTCTCCTAAAAACAGCCATGACATTATGACCACGAACGTCTGGAAGGTATACGCTACAGGTGTTCCTATGCTCACACCACCTCTCCTTATGGCCTCCATGTAAAAGATATCACCGATAATTACGTTCATTACCGTCGCGATAACTATGCCCACTAGACTCACGAGATCCAAGGGATATTTGGTAATATAGAAGGCTCCTAGTGCTATTCCTACAAGTGCTGCAACGTTGTTCTTAAGGACATTTGCCCTTAGCCCATCTAAATTTTCCATAAACGGTTTATAGATAATCGGAGCTATTCCCCAGGAAATCATTGCTGCTAAAGCAAGTAGGATGGCCAACATTGATGTCATATTAGATCCTCCTAATGGAGGTTGCCTCTAACAGGATCTTACCTCCAGACACCTTAAGCAATCCTTCGACCTCCACGAACACACCATGAAGGCTTAATATCTCAATCTCGTCGATTCTTGAGTCTGATGAAATACTAATAGATATTACCTTTCCATTAGGAAGCACAAGTCTTGCTTCGTGTCCATGCCTAAGAAGCTCTGGATTTAGTAATCTCCCTGAAATCTTAACGAAAGATCCAGAGAAGTTCTCTATGTTATCTAGCACCTCTGAGAGTTCGTATATGTGCTTTTCTGATGTTTCCCATAGCGTTCTGAAAACTCTATCGAGTTCCTCAAGAATGCTTTCATCAGTCGTGATGACAGCTGGGGTTCCTCGTGATATCGGGCCCATGAATATGTATGCCCTATCCTCAGAGAGTGCAAAGTTCATGTTCACATTATCTGTCTCCTTAACAAGTGCTCTTCTTGATATCTCTGGTGGCACACTGGAGCCCTTTCTTACTATGAGCCTAGTGTCGTATGGTATTGGCACGTCTCCTATACTCGTAGCACATATCCTAAGATCCTTTTCTCCGCTAAGATCCCAATCCTTCGCTATGATATTCCTCTGGCTTCTGTATAGCATGTACTCCATCGCTATCATCGTCAGTACCATTCCCGTAATAAACCCGATTATCGCAGAAAATAGATCCATGCCATACACCTTTGTCCTCGACAGAGCGTGGGCTAAGTACATCTTTATATTTTAGGAAATGTTTTAAAGTATTATCAGATCTCAAGTGAGATAATTTCCTTAAGCATATAAATATTTTCTAGAAGTTCTCGTCTACGTCCGTTCTGGTTATCCGCTACTTTTGAAACATGCAAACCAATCGTAGCGGATAACCTTCCCTCCTCCCACCTTCATTGGAGGGCTTTCGGGGGGAACGGGGCTCCCCACATCTTCAGGGCTTTTAAGCGGATATTCCATGAGCCGATAACATCACGGTCGGCTTCAAAACCACAGTTCCCGCATTTTAAGACCCTGTGCCCTTTCGGGCTTAGTCTCTCCCCACATATCGGGCACAGGGAGGATGTTTGAGCAGGATCCACAAAAATAACCTTAATTCCTCTCAGTTTGGCCTTATACTCGATGATTGACTGGAGTTTGCGGAAGCTCCACCTGTGGAGCCTTCCATTAAGTTCTCTTGAGTATCTTACGTGTTCTCTTATGTTCTTCAGGTTTTCGAGTGCTATTCCACCGTACTTTTCAGCAATCTCAATAATCTTGTTCGCGAGCTTGTGGTAAAGGTCTGTAATGCGATTCCTCTCCCTCTCACCGTATTTCCTGAGAAGCTTTCTTCTTCTCTTCCCTGCCTTGATTTTCTTCTGAATCTTTTTCCTCTTCACGAAGTAACCTGTTCTTATTTCCCTTTCATGGGTTATTATTTGAACAAATTCCCCATTCGGGAGGGAAAGCGTTACGTTGTTCTCGTTCAAGTCAACACCGAGAAAATCCTTTGGCTCTTTGATCTCGACCTCCCTAGAAAAGACAACATTGAGAAAAACGCCTTTTGGCGTTTTAACAAGCCATGCTTGTCCAACCCTCCAGTCCTTGAACTTCTCGTGGTATTTAGTCGGATAGAATCCCAAAGAAATCCTTCCTCTCGGAGTAGAAAGTCTTACTACTCCTCTCTTCAATTCGAGCTTGAACAGGTGGTCATCTAGCATTATGACCTCCTTTTTGAAAACGGGCTTTCCTCTTGCCTTTCCTCTCCTTCTCCTCTTCCTGTAGCTCTTATAAATCGACGTTGCCATCTGGCACGCGGTGTAAAGATAATGACTCGGTAGCTCTGGATACTTTTCACGGAGACTGTAATACGTCTCCTCCTTGAGCCTATAGAAGCTCGTAATATTGTTTTCGTAAGCGTAGGTTATGAGATAGTTCACAATCTCGTGATAAGTTTTGAAAAGGTCATACAACCCTTCAGGGGCTTCCTTGAGCTTGAATCTTGCTGTGAGCTTAACCGTCTCTGAGGACATTCTTCACAGCCTCGATGAGGCGTTTTTTCTTGTAAGAACGCATTCCGTAAAGCTTTCCAGCGAAGGAGGTTACGATTGATAACAAGTCCTCCACGAGTTCTTTCTCTGGCGTTCTCTCTTCATCAAAAATGATTTCAATTTCAACGCCGTGGGAGTTAAAGTATTGTTCGAGGTATTTGAACCCGAAGCGTGTGAGCCTGTCCTTGTATGTTATCACGACTTTGGTTATCTCCCCATTTTCCACGAGTCTGAAGAGTTTCTTTAATCCACGTCTATTCTCATTCAATCCTGATGAAATGTCCGTGAGGATTTTCGCAACTTGATAACCCTTTGAGGCGCAGTACTTCTTGAGGTATTCTACCTGCCTCTCAAGGTCTCCCTTCTGGTCTCTGCTTGAAACTCTGGCATAAATCACAACCTTATCAGGAAGTTTACCTTCAAGAAGTCGTATGATTTCACTCTCCGGAACCCTGTACTCTCTTCCAATCCTGTGGGCTTTAAGCTTACCTGACTTAATCCAGCGGAGAACAGTCATCTTCGAAACTCCGAGCCTCTTTGCAGCCTCTCCTGTTCGATAAAGCCTCACCACACTCACCCAAAAACGCTAAGTAACAGAAATATTTAAATGTTTTGAAAGTTACTATCTACAAAGCAACCCCACAATATGCCCACTCTAAGCGTCAGATCATGTACCTAATAAAAAGATGCGAGAAACCACGAGGAGATATACATGAAACCTAATGAAGGAGAGTGTTTAAAGCTATTGCAGAACGCGTTTAATAACCTAAAGAGCGTCGACAATCGTGTGCTGTCTAGATGGACGAAATATAGGATATACTTACGCATGAACTTCGTGTACAATTTGATAGAAGAAGTAGGATGTTCTGAAAATGCATTGCAAAAGATAACAGAAGTTCTAAAGATCTGCAGAGCTAGGTATATCAAAGACGTTGGCAAAAGGGAATTCCTTAGAAAGTTGAACTTATTGCTTGACGATATCATAAATGATCGAATCAAGCTCTCAAAGGCATGGAAACAAATAAGACTCTCAGCTATCTTTCTTCTTCTCACATATCTCCTTGCAGGAATAGGTAATTCTGTACTCTTCCTCAATATTTCATGGCTGAGAGCACTCTTTGCATTCATTACTCTTTCCTTAATTGGTATAGTCTTGTTCCTCACGCTGAGATGGACGTACTCAAGAGATTTCATAGTACTCTCGGTGATATTGTCAGTACTCATATTTTACTCGTTTGGATTTGCATACATCTCTGGAAACGTTCTAGCAATAATCCTATTGTCAATTGCATTATCACTTGACGCCATTGCGATAGCATTGTTAATGAAGAATAGGGCTGCATTCAAGTGAAGTATTATGCTCGAGCAGTCTCCAGGTGTTCGTGTACGAAGAGATGTTGCGGAGGAAATCAGGAAAAAACTTCACGAGATTGAAGCACTAGACACAGAAAGACGACCAAAGACTGTTGGTGGTTACGTTGTCTTCCCAATAAGGGAAGAAAAGAGTGAAGATGTACAAAAACTTGGTCTGACAATCGTCTATGACACATTTGAAAGGAGACAAAAGGTTAGATCATATAAAGAGTTAGTGGACGTGCCAGAGAACCTTAGGAAGTACCTACCTACGTCATATGATCAAGTAGGTGACATAGTGCTTATAAAGATTCCAAGCGAACTTGCTCGATATGCTAAAACAATAGGGGAAGCTATAATAAAAGCCTATAAAAGTGTAAAAGCTGTCTATTGGGATCTCGGTGTTAAAGGACCTTACAGAGTACATGAGCTCAGACATCTCGCTGGAGAAAAGAGAACAGTAACCATACACAAGGAATATGGTTTGAGGTTCAAGGTGGACGTCTCAAAGGTTTATGTCTCCCCAAGGCTTGCTGAGGAACATAGGAAGTTCTCAGAGTATGTCTCTCAAGGTGAGAAAGTGTTCGACATGTTCTCTGGTTATGGTCCCTTTTCTATATTTGCTGCAAAGAGAGGAGCTTTCTCATACGCGACGGACATAAATCCATACGCCATTCACTATCTCTACGAAAACACACTATTGAACAAGGTTCAAGACAGGGTGTTGGGATTTCTTTCGGATTGCAGAAAAGTTGCAGGTGCCGTCAAGGTGGATCATGTTGTCATGAACCTCCCTCATGGTTCTGTGAATTTCCTTAAGTACGCACTCAGAACAATAGAGAAAGAAGGAATGATTCACCTCTACGTGATAGAACACGATGAGAAGATAAAACAGCGTATAGAGAGTGTGATAAGAACAATAGAGAAGATGGGCTTTAATACAGATCTTGTAGAGATATCGTGTGGAAAACCCTATGCACCATATCAGTCATATTATGGACTACATTTAAGGGTTCTAAGAGGATTCCAAAGAAACCTTAATATTATAATGTAGTCCATACTATTACTGAGCGTTCTCTAGAGGGATTCCTATGGAAATTATCGTAATACCCGTAATCCCATGGCACAAGGACTTGCACAAGGAGGTCGTAAGCGCTATAGAAGCTCTAAGGCCTAAATATGTCCTTACGGATTGCGGTTCTTCAGATGAGCCAGATGATCTCTATCAAATACCATTAAGCAAGTTTGGACTCTTCTCTCTAAGAAATTACTCCACTACAATCAGGGACATTGAGAAGAAGCTTGGGTTTGAGACGATAGAGTTAGCACCGGACTACAATGAAATACTTGAAGAAGTTGGAGAGAAAGCTCATGTTATGGAAATCATAAGGTTCAATATGCTTCTAAGGAAAATACAAAAGGCAGAGTGGAAAACTCTTAGGGATTTCCTTAGATGGCTCCATAAGTCCTTTTATAAAATAGATGTTATGAGAGGAGAGGCATACGCCTTTTCAAAGAAGGTCAAAAAGATGGTGAAAGAGCTCGAGAGTGGTCCTATAGTCATTGTCTGTGATTTCCTTATGCTGAAAGCACTTATTGAAACCCTTGGAGAAGACGTTAAGGTATACGAGAATTTCTCTTCTGAGGACTTCAATGTCGCGATTAGTGTTGTCTTCGAAGGTTGATAGATGTTATCTCTTCAGCACTCCGAGCTCTGAGAGTTTTTCTGGAAGGTACACATCGGTGACGTAGTTAAGTCCATACTTAGCTAATGCCTGCTGTTCTGCTTTCTTTCCAATTTTAAGTTGAAGTTTTATCTCATTCTGCCAGAACTCTGAGGAAAATCTTGGATCCTTAAGCTCATCCTGAAGAGCCTTTATATCTCTCTGTGTGAGCTTGTCCGTCGGCAGTTCATAGTTTAT
>QMTT01000009.1 GCA_003663565.1 Thermoplasmata archaeon | reverse complement strand
GCTTCTCCCTTCCGCGCCTCATTATGATCAGCGTGTTATTGGGGCGGCCTTACGTGGGATTAGTATTATCCTCCCGCCTCTGATGGCTATCCTGCCGTCATGGAGGCGGGAGAGTGTGTTTAGGCATGCGACATACTGTGCGTTGAGCTTGAAACCGCAATTCTCGCAGGCGAATTCTTCCTTGCTAATTCTATTCTTCTTGCTCGCGTTCTCGTAGTGGGGCCTGTTATTGGTGTCCTTCTTGCGTCTATTCTCCTTGCTTCGAGTCCATATTCGTGGAACTTGCAATCTAAGGACTCTGTGAACTTTCTGTATGGGAGTGTTGATAGTCTGTGGTTGAGTTTTCTTGAGCGTGTCTTTTTCCCGTTCCTGAGGTCTCTTAGGTCTTTCCTCATGAGGCCTGTCCTGGATTCCTTTGCTATCCTCACAAGAATCGCTAGGGGGTGATGAGAGGAGTGATCTATCTCTCTTCGTGATGGGAACGAGCTTAAGCTTTATGGTCTTCTCAATTGTCTCCTCCGTTCCTCGCCACCTCATTGATAAGCTTTTTATCCTCCTGGACTCCTACGAGTGCTTGCTGTTCATTATCCACTTTCTCATAGTATCCTCGCGACCTCAGAGACCTTGTATAGTCTTGTCATAGCGTACCATTAAATAGCAAGTTGTTATAATATTTAAATGTTTCTATGATTACCGAGAATACTATTGTACCTATTTAACGAAATAGTCCAATGACAAAATTCATTACGAGGTCCGTTGTATGTTGTCATATCTTGTCCACTATAAGAAGAACATCCATATCCCCAACTTTTCGAGCTTTTGCAATATCATAAACTCTCCTAAGAGCCTCTGACAAATTTTCATCTTTCTTTTTTATATCCTCCAGCGTGAATTCCCTTGACCCAAGACTTTTTACTAACATACTCTTTGTGCTCTCATCTAATTCCATAAGGATCTCATTAATCTCAAAGTCTCCTTCTATATGCATTAACTTTTTGGAAATATCTGCTTTAAATCCAATATATGACCTCTTCACGACTAAGTAAGGCATTCTTTAACCTCCAATAATCCTTTTCTAAGATTCTAAGACATTCTCTTATTCTGGAGTCCTTTTCCTTCTTACAGTATTCTTCAATGAGTCTTGAAAGTTCATTTTTTGGATCTTCACATTTCTCTGCTATTTCAACCATTTCAAGAAAGATCTTAAGAACTCGATCCCTGTCAAAATATCCTATGATGTGCCTTGTTTTTTCCCTAAGTGAAAGGACAAGTCTTTCATTGACAACGCTCTTCTTTTTTCTAATTATTTTATACTCTTCTACGGAATCCTCTTTATAATATTGTTTTGTCAAACGCTCATTTGCTAGCTCAAGAAGAACAGAAATTCCATATAGTATCTCTTCTGGCCTCGGTGGACATCCTGGTATGTATATATCTACGGGTATAAGCTCTGAGATTCCACCTCTCCGTGGGACATCAATTTTTTCATATCTTTCAATCCTTCTATAGAGCGCATAGCTATCGTAGAATATCCCACCACTACATGCACACGTTCCTATAGCAATTACTATTCTCGGCTCAGAGGGCATAGCCTCGTATGCCTTTAAGACTGCAGATGCCGTTTTCCTTGTGAGAGGTCCTGTTACAAGTAACGCATGTGCATGCCTTGGAGTACTTACGAGTTTTATTCCAAGCCTCTCTGCATCATAAAATGGCGTTAGTATGTCAAGAAGCTCGATGTCACATCCATTACAGGCCCCACTGTTCACATGAAAGACCCTTACACTTCTTAGTTTATGCTTTCTTTCACTCCCAAGTGCTCTTGACAAGCTTACCATAATACCACTTCCACTCCTTATCCACAGCCTCACTAAGTGCTGTTTCCCTCCTACAGTCTCTACAAAGCCATATTCTCTTGTCCAAAGCCTCGACTTCAAGGGCTTCTCTTGGTAGTATGTCTAAGGCAAACATCACTTGTCTTTCTGTGAATTCAGAATACCTTCCACATCTGGAGCATCTCAAAAGCTTTAACTCAATGATTTCGATGTGATTTTCCCTACTCTTAGAGGCAGCTTCGAATATCGTTGTAAGCTTTATAGCTCCTGTTGGACATACTTCTTCACATCTGCCACATCGAATACATCTTCCAACGTCTAGTATTATCTTCCTTATACCGTTTTTTATGTCATCAATTTTCATTACAGCATCAGAAGGGCATGCGTTCCTACAAGCACCGCAACCTATACACTTATGAGGGTCTATGTACGGCAATCCTCTATATTCTTCAGGAGCCTTAAGCTCTTTCAATGGATATTCTAGCGTCACAATTTTTGACATTAAAACCACCTCTTAGAAGCCTTTACAGAGAGCATGTTAAACTCATATTCGTCTAACGTCATCGTTTTACAATCCCTTACATCTATTATTGTCACTCTCTCAGTACACGAATAACATGGATCTATGCTTGCAATTATCAATGGAGCGTCTGCTACAGTATACCCCTTAAGCATCTCTGGAACTGCTTGAAGATTTGCATATGTCGGTGCTCGAACCCTAAACCTGTATACCATGTTCTTCTCTCCTGTCATTACATAATGAACGTTTTCTCCTCTAGGAGCTTCTGTGTATCCAAGACCTTCTTCATATTGTGGTATCTCCGTATATTCGGCTATTACATCTCCTCCAGGTATTGAGTCTAATACCTGCTCTATTATCCAAATGCTCTCAAATACTTCATCAATTCTAGTGAGAGCCCTCGAGAGCACGTCTCCTTCTTTATAAACTGGCACCTTGAAGTCAACGTCTTTATAGGCTGCATACGAGTGATCCCTTCTCACGTCTATATTCCTTCCAGACCCCCTTCCTGTAGGTCCTAAAACACCATAAGCGCGGGCTTTATCATACTTTAATACTCCAATGCCCTCGCATCTTCTGATAAAGCTTTTTATTGACGTCAGCCTATCAACGAACTCCTTGTACTCTTTCTTAAGCTCTTTTACAGTCTTTGTAACAAGATCCTTTCTATAGTCTAAAAGATCTCTTCTAACCCCGCCTATGACGTTCATACCATAAGTCTTCCTATTTCCAGTTAGTCTTTCAGCAAGCCACATGATCCTTTCTCTAATCCTCCATGCATCCATAAAGCCTGACTCAAACCCTACAAGATGGCTTGCAACACCCAGCCAAAGAAGATGACTATGAATCCTTTCTATCTCTAGGAGTAATGTCCTGATGTACTCAGCTCTCTCAGGAACTTCTATTTTCGATATTCTTTCTATTGCTTGACAATATGCTGTCGAATGCGTGTAGCCGCAGATGCCACATATCCTCTCTGCAATAAAATTCACCTGTTCATAAGTTAGCCTGCTTTCTGCAATTTTTTCTACACCACGGTGTGAATAAAATCCCTTATAATCACACCCGACGATCTCTTCCCCACGCACATATAATTTAAAATGAGCAGGTTCATCTAGTGAGACATGATATGGCCCTAAAGGAACTATAGCACACGAGGACCTTTCTTCAGTGTAAGTAAAGCTGTAATTTGGATAACTAACAGGACTTTCTGTGTATTTGAAGTCCTTCCTTAAGGGATAAACGTTATCAGGCCAATCATCTGGAAGAATAAGCCTTCTTAGGTCTGGGTGTCCTCTAGGGACTACTCCTAACATGTCATATATTTCCCTCTCATACCAGTTCGCTCCAGGTACATCCTTAGAAACAGAGTCATACTCCAAGTTATCTTCTTCAAGGTATGTTCTCACTCCTATGAACACGTTCATACTGTCCGTTAGGGTGTTTATCCAAAATGTTACACTCATTTTCCCTCTTAAAGGTCTTTCATCCGTTCCTACCATTGTAGCAATATGTGCTTCTTTAAACTTTTCCGATTGCATAATATAGGTCACAATGGGCCTGAGAGAATCTCTATCAGTTATTAAAATCCATTGGTTATCTTGAACCTTCTTCACATCAAGTATCTTATCCTTAAACCTTTCAATAATGCTTTTCACTTGTGAAACTTCAACATCTTCTCTCATCTAAGATCACCTACAATCCAAATAAGGATAATATAAGCCCTAAAAATGCCACCAAGGTGACAACACCATTCACCTTAATTACATTATTGATCCTAGTCCTAGCAGTTCTTTCTTCGATCAATGTCGCTATAATGTAATAAAGTGTTAAGAAAACCAATTGGAAAGCAAAAGCTAGAACATGACCTCCATATGTAGAGACTCCAAGAATTCCTTTTGTGATAGGTATCGCAAGAAGCGAAGAAAAGAACATCACAAGAGAGAACCTCTTTATAAAGAACGCCCATTCTAATATCCCTAGGAATCTTCCCCCATACTCTGAAAATATGCCGTCTATTATCTCAGTGTTAGAACGTGAGATGTCAAAAGGTGCGAACTCTGAGAGCACGTAAACTACGTATCCTATAACAGCAAGCCCAAGAATGACTGAAGGTGTAACTAGAAGGGATTCCGCTATTTCCACTATGCTAAGAGTGTTAAACTTAACTAAGAATATCCCACATACAAGCATAAATGGAATTAGAGCTGTAAATGTAATTATTATTTCCCTATTTGCTCCAATGTTTGAATATACATTATTGACTAACATTGCAGGGATTGAAATAATAGCAGTTATTGAGAGGACAAGAAGAATTATTGTGAGCATATTACCGCTTACTATAACTATTTTTCCAAATGGTACACTTAAACCCAATGCCAGCGATAGGCTAAATGCAAAATATGGGGCCACTACATATATTGGTAACTCCTCTGGAGTTATGCCCTTTAGGGTAAGGAGGTCTAATATGTCGTGAATTTCATGAACAATACTACCACCTATCCTCTGTTGTAACCTTGCCTTTATTTTCCCCCTAATCCCTTCCATAAGAACACTAAATATCGTCAAGAGGGCTATTGCAATTGCTATCGTAAGAACACTTGCTATCATGCACTCACCACCCTAAAGAAAGATAGATAATAATCGTTATGGAGACCTCTATTGCTATCAACGCTATTGCATATGGTACAGCTCTCTGGAAGGCCCTTTCCATGACCTTCTTAATGATTAGGATCTTTGAGAACTTCTCCGTGATAGGCTTATAATAGTCCTCGGGGGGAATCCTATAGAGTTCTTCTGGTACTCTCTCTCCAAGTGACCATATATCCCTTTTTTCCCTTGAAGCTGGCACAATTCCATATATCACTAGTAAGGATATTACAATAACTACAAGAAATGCTATGTTTTCCCTCTCAACACTGCTAAAATATGCTTGAACATAATCTTCCCCTATAATTGTATTCAACGTGATACTTGGAAGAAGACCTACAACTGCTAACGTAAGTGTCAAGATTATAACAGATGCTACTCTAAATATATCCCAATAAGGTCTTATTTTACGCCTTAAGCTCTCATGAACGACAATAAATGACTTAATATATCCAGGCAATGAGAGAACTGTCATTGCCAACACTATTACAAACACCGTCACAGAGTGTCCACTTAATGACGAGAGATTGTAGAGCATTGTCCTCCAGGAAAATCCCCCTGTGAGGGGAGCCCCAACAGCCGTTGCCAAGACAAAACCTATCGTAAATAACAAGGTCATTCTTAGGTATGGACTCCACTTCAAGGATTCATCAAGGAGATTTTCTTCGTTAATCAACATTACTAGAAGCATAAGCACTGTCATGATCACATATAGGATCATCACATAGAAAGCTATACCTCTGAAAACAAACGCATATGAAGTACTTCCCATGATTCCTATAAGCATTGCTGTATAACTGAATCCCTCCTGAGAAAGCCCAGCAAGAGCAGAAGAGCTGTTGTTCTCTAAAATGCGTAGGAATAGCGAAAATCCCAAAGACAGAGTTCCTATAATAATAATGAGCGTTCCAAGGACGATATCGTTAAGAGCTTCTAGGGTGTGCAATAGATCCAATGCTGAGATACTAGGAATAACTACTCCAGCTGTTATCGTAAGAGGTAAGGTATGGCTTTCACAAGGGTTAGCATATATCAACAGATATGGAATGAAAATCATCATAAGAACTTCTCCTGAGACTTTAAGCCCAACAGAAAATCTTTCAAGAGAGCTCCCATAATCACTTAATAAGGCACTTGTCAGGAGAGGTATCACCCCAAGGAGATTAATTGAGATCATAAGCTTAGATGATAAAGATTTTTCCGCTTTTCTTAAGATCCACCAGTTTATAAGAGCTATAAGCTCGAGTATTAATGCTTTAATGAGCAAGTCTTCAGTTAACAGAAGAAACACACTCAACACTGCGAGAATTCCTAAGGAAATCTTTTCTTTTAAGTGCATCATAAATGTGCCTAAAAATACCATAGTATAAAGGACCGACAAGACCAGGATGAAAGCATATACAAGATTCTTTTTCCAAAGGATGCTTATGGCATATGCCATCAAAAATAAAGATGCTAGGATAAATAAAGAACTCACTACAACATCTCTTTCTTTTCCGAAGTGTCTTTCGAGTACATACGCGAGGAGAGCTGCAATCCCGTACACTGAAATTGCAATGTACAAGAAAGCACTCTCCAAAGTCACTTATATCCCCTCATAAGCCCTCTTTAATATTCCTACAACTCTCTCAGCAATGCTTTCTCTTCTAAGCCTCTGAACGTCAAAGATATCTCCAAAAATGAGTGCATCCGTAGGGCATGTCTCAACACATGCGGGAAGCATGTTTTCCTTCCTGCGATGGGAGCATAAATCACACTTAAGCATGATCTTATTGTGTTCATCAAGTTCTGGAACGCCAAATGGACACACAACAGCACACATAAGACATCCTATGCACTTTTGAGGGACAACTGAAACAGCACCATCATCATCCTTGTAAAGAGCATTCACAGGACATACAAACACACAAGGAGCATTTGCACAATGTCTACAAGTAAATGAGATCGATATGACATCCTTCCACTCATAAACCTTAATATAACTCTTTCCATTATGTTCTCTTTCACATGCTGCTTCACATGATCTACACCCTATGCATCTTGATGGGTTTACTATTATACTCTTTTTCTGAGCTTTCAATGCTTTACACCTCCAAGATAGTGCCTCCTTATGTGTTCAGGAAGCATTCTGAGAAGCTGATCGAACTCTTCTCGGCTTATCCTTACAATCCTGCAACGGCATCTCTTCATGTCAGGAATCTTTGTATCCTTTGAGTAGCGATCACTTGTGATTATGTTCACCCCCATATGCCATGGAATAGCTATTGTCCCTTTTTCGACGTTATTTGATATAGTACATATGACGGGATAAGACCCACGCTCTGTATCTATCCTAACAAAGTCCCCTTCTGATATTCCCAAGACTTGTGCATCTTCGGGGTTAATTTCAACCCTTGGAATTGTCAACTTTGCCTTAGAGAATCTGTCTAAGAACCCTGTAACAAATCCCTGAGTATAGTCCACATATCTCACAGTAATAAGTATTAAAGGGTATCTCTTATCCTCATCATGAGATAACTTTACATCATACGTCTTTATTTTAGCTCTTCCATTCCTTGTATTAAATTTCTCTAAATAAAGTGTTCTTTCAGAACCTCGTGGCCAAAAGACGCCTGATATGCTTTCCTTTAACATATTAATCGTAATTCCCCTGTATTGTGGAACAATCGTTGCTATTTCCTTAAAAATGTCATCAGGAGCAGAGTATTCAAATCCTTTAATGTCCAACTCTTTAGCAATGTTTTTAATTATCCACCAATCAGGCCTTGCATTCTTGGGAGGACTTATAACCCTGTAACTCCATTGGATCCTTCTCTCAATGCTTGTAAGTGAGCCTTCACTTTCTAATATTGTGGTCCTAGGCATGATAACATCAGCAAGCTCCGCCGTTGGTGTCATTCTACTATCCTGCACTATGAGGAACTCAAGCTTCTCTAAAGCTCTAAGAACTCTCTCAGTATTAGGAGTATTATGAAGAATATCCTCTCCCATGGTATAAATTCCACATATGTGTCCCTTTTCAGCACCTTCCATGAATTCCAAAAGTGAAAGCCCTCTATCCTTTGGGATCTCGTAACCCCACTTCCTCTCCAAGAACTCTACATATTCACGATCCTCTAAGGATTTATGTCCTGGTAGGACATCTGGAAGAACTCCCATGTCTATGACTCCCTGTATATTACTCTTTCCACTTGCGATGTAAACGCCGGATCCTGGCTTTCCAACATGTCCACACATTAATGCTATTGAAACTATAGCATGCGTGATCTCTTTGGCGTTTATTGATTGTGTAACACCTGTGCCAATTATTACGGAGGCAGTTCGTGCCTTTGCAAACCTTCTGGCAACCTCCATGATGACAGCAGCGCTAACTCCAGTGATTTCTTCTATAGTCTTTAGGTCGTACCTCATAGCTATCTGTCTTGCTATTTCAAATCCTTCACACCTTTTTTCAATAAAATCAGCGTCATAAAGGGTTTCATTTAGTATGACATTTATTATACCGTTTGCAAGCGCGAGATCTTTTCCTGGTCTCACTTTAATATATATGTCGGAGAAACGTGCTGTCTTCGTGAACCTAGGGTCTATTACTATAATTGTAGCACCCTTGTCTCTAGCTTTTAGCACATATCTGAAAGCTATAGGTTGCGTTTCAGCAAGGTTATGCCCCCAAATTACTATGCACTCAGATTTCTCCAAGGATTTTATCGTGTTCGTTGAGGCAGCATATCCCATGCTCTCAAGAAGAGCATAGCCTGCCCCCAAATAGCAGAATCGTGCTTCACTATCTATATTGTTTGACCCAAGTACTCTTGAGAACTTTTGAAGTACATAACTCGACTCATTATATGCGTTTAAGGATCCAATAAATGCCATTTTATCCGGATTGTCACGAAGAGAATTAATGCTCTCAACAACGTATCTAATAGCTTCATTCCAACTGATTTCCACAAACTCACCATTTTCCTTTTTCTTCAATGGAGATTTTATTCTTTTAAGTTTCTTCTCAAGCGAAAGTATGGCATTTCCTTTTGAACACAACTTACCATGTTCATTAACTATATCTGGATAGTTCTTCATGTATTCTATATTTACAGGATAACCTTCCCTTACCCTAACAAACGTCCTACATCCTAAGCTGCAGTGATAACAAACTATGGGAATTCTCTCCTCCAAGACATTAGCACCTCCCCATGACAATTATACACATGTACATTACCCTCTCTGGGAAGTGTCATTTCTCGTAATTACAACGCTTTTAAGATAAATATACTATAGCCACATCAGAAGAAGGTTATCTGATATCTTTTTGCATTCTATGAAATACTCTAGCTTGAGAGACAGTTACAAAATGTCACTAAGAAAGCCTCGCATTTCAATGTGGGGATGAATTAGGGGAGGTGGAGTGTTAGTCTTATAAAGCCTTGCCTCGATTTGTCTAATGCCGAGTGGGCAGGGAG
>QMTT01000008.1 GCA_003663565.1 Thermoplasmata archaeon | reverse complement strand
GCCTCATGAGGAAAGACCTAAGAGACCTCAGGAACGGGAAAAAGACACGCTCAAGAAAACTCAACCACAGACTATCAACACTCCCATACAGAAAGTTCACAGAACTCTTGGATCATAAATCCCACGAATATGGACTCGAAGCAAGGAGAATAGACCCGAGAAAGACCTCAATAACAGGCCCCACTACGAGAACGCGAGCAAGAGGAACAGGATCAGCAAGGAGGAATTCGCCTGCGAGAATTGCGGTTTCAAGCTCAACGCACAGTATGTCGCATGCCTAAACACGCTCTCCCGCCTCCATGATGGCAGGATAACCATCATGGGCGAGAGGATAATACTCATCCCACGTAAGGCCGCCCCAATAACACGCTGATCATAATGAGGCGCGGAAGGGAGAAGCCCACATGCACTTCATAAGTTTCCCGTAGTTACTCAAATATAAAGCATAGGCAATCACTATTTTACTATTAGATGAGTTTAAGTAACTTAAGAGAGATATTATGGCGATGACGATGAATCCCGAAACATAGTCGGGAGGAGGAGTGACATAAAAGCCAAACTAACTTAGCATATCTACAATTGTGCAGCGATGGTGATAAGAGATGACAGACATTGTCAATGAGCTTAAAGAACATACTAAGGAACTTATAGACAAAGCACAAAAGAGTTACCAAAGAAGAATGATTGTGGTTTTAGGAAAGAATGCAAAGGAGTATGCAACAGCTATCGTAAATGAGGCTCTTTCATATCTAAAAAAGATACTAAAAAGAGATCCACGTGTATGGTTCTTCTCTGACGACCCAGAATGGTCCATAGGGCCTATAACACCAATGAAAGAGGCTATAAAAGCCTTGGGAACAACAGCGGACCTCATGCTACTGGATCTTAGGGGAGGGTTCTTTCCAAATGACCTTGGCCGTTTAGGTGGTGTTGTACAAGGAGGGGGCCTTTACGTAATTGTTGGAGATCACCCCAACGAATGGAGACTTACAAAATATCACAAGAAAATACTCGCATATCCATATAGGCTTGAAGACATGGATAATTACTTCATGGAAAGATTCATAAGGAAGCTTTATGAGCACGATGGGATTACCATAATCGTAGACGGGGAGATTGTAAAAAGAGATACTTCTGTTGGTAAAAAAAGAAAACTTGGAAACATAGAAATACCCAAAAACACAGAACGTATCTTTAACAAAAAATTCTATAAGAAATGTCTAACACAAGATCAAGTCGATGCCCTTAACACACTTGAAAGGTTATTCAAAGATGAGAGTAGAATCCAAATAATGATCGCAGATAGAGGACGTGGGAAGTCTTCAGTGCTTGGGATATTTCTCGCTGCATATATGCATCATAGTAAAAGGAAAATAAAGGTAATACTTACAGCTCCTCATCCAGAGAACGTGATGGAAGTCTTCAGATTTGCCCAAGAAATGCTAGAGGCTCATGGACATAAAGTGAAAACTACAAAGAATAGTGAGGGTCTCATAGTAAACTTAGAGTGTTCTAAGGGAAGTATCTCATATTATAAGCCGCTTCAGGCATCTAGCAGGAAAGGTGATATATTCATTGTAGATGAGGCAGCATCCCTTCAAGTGCCGATGCTTCTTAAGATACTAAAAAAGGCTCCAAAGGTTGTATATTCATCAACAATCCACGGATATGAGGGCGCAGGGAGGGGCTTTTCTATAAGATTCATGGGAAGTCTGAAGGAAAAAGGATTAAAGTTCGATCTTATCGAGATGCATGAACCTATAAGATACGCAAAAGATGACCCTATAGAAAGATTCCTCTTCGATGTGCTTCTGCTAGATGCAGAGCCAGAGGACGTTGAAGTACAGGATCTTGATAAGTTAGAACTTTACATGCCATCAAAATACGAATTCGTAAAGGATGAAAAACTACTGAGAGAGTACTTCAGCATATTTGTCTTAGCACATTATAGAAATAATCCCAACGATCTAGCACTCCTCTTGGATACTCCTAACCATTATCCTGTAATGCTTTTATATGAAGGGAAAGTTGTCTGTTCGATGCAGATATCTATAGAGGGAGACGCATTAGAGATTGCCGATGATATGCTTCGAGGAGAGAAAATTAACGGACACATGATCCCAGATAGAATGGTGAAGTACTATAGATACAAAGAGTTTGCAAAGTTCAAAGGAATACGCGTTGTCAGAATAGCCGTCCATCCTAACAACATGAATCGTGGTATTGGATCACGAGCCCTTAAAATGATAGAAGAAAGGTTTAAGGACAAGGTTGACTGGATAGGATCCGGGTTCGGTGCAACACACAGGCTTCTAAATTTCTGGGTAAAGAATGGATATAAGCCAATACACATGGCTCCTATAAGAAATGAAGTTAGTGGAGAGTACTCAGTAATCGTAATAAAACCCCTTAAGAGCTACGTGAGGGAATACGTTGAGACAGCATGTAACGAGTTTGTCATTAGGGTCTTCGAGAGCCTTGAAGATACGTACAGGGATCTTGAAATACCTATTGTGAGGCTTCTTGCAAGAGTGCATACGTTAAAGTGGAGAGCAAGGTTCACACCAAAACAAAAGGAAAGAGCTTGGGCGTATGCCTTTGGTCCCCTTACCTATGAGGTCGCGAGGGACATTGCAAGGGAGCTCACACTGACGTACTTCTTAGATAGTGACAGGCGTGTTGAGCTCACGGGAAGGGAAGAAAAAATTCTCATAATGCGTGTCTTGCAGTGTTGGCCTATAAGTGACATTGCCAAATACTTCAGATTGAGTCCTACAACGATACTTATAGAACTGAAGGACATAATGAAAAAGCTGGTGAGCACGTATGAAGAAGTTAAAGTTTGATGCAAAATACCTAAGCAAAATACTCTCAGGAAGTAAGACTACAACGCTTAGGCTTGGAAAAAAGGAGGAGTACTCTCCAGGAGACATAGTCGAGGTTTACGTTGGAAATAACTTCATAGGTCTTGCAAAGATCAAGAACATAAAATACTTGAAATGGAATGAGCTCACGGACGACGAGATTAAAAGGGACGGATTTATCTCAAAAGAGGACTTGAAAAAAGATCTTGTCCAATACTACGGGGAGTTCCCAGAGGATGCTGAATTTACTCTTATAGAGTTTGAGTTAATATAAATTTGTTTGTTTGAATTTTAAAATTAACCTTTTATACCAAGGACTTTTGCCCTGAAAAGAGCTTTCCTAGCATATTATGAAATGAACGTTTGTCTAGCTTCTTTTTTCCATAATTTTTAATTTGTGCTTCAAGAGTGTATTTTATAAAATTAGGAATCCATTGCTTATCTGTTAATTTAAAGATTTAAAGTTAGTTTGAATTACCGAAGATGATCGCTTATGGAAAGAGGAACATATATCCTTATTTTAAGAGTTACAAAGTCAAGAAGAGTAAATGTTGGAAGCTTAGGGTATGTGACACTTACTCCTGGATACTACTTCTATGTAGGATCTGGAAAAAGAGGCGTCAATCACAGAATAAGGAGACACTTTGCTAGGAAAAAGAAACCTCATTGGCATATTGATTACGTGACAACAGCAAGTGATGTTTATCCTATAGGATATTTATATGTTCCTCTTTTTGTAGAGGAAGATCTTGCAAGATGTCTCTCAAGGAATTTATCATTTCTTAAGGGGTTTGGATGTAGTGACAGTAGAGCTCCTTCACATATGTTTTACTCCGATGACCTTAAAAGAGGCCTTTCAGCTATAAAAGAAGCCTTAACTACTGTTGTTAGGAAAAGTCTTTCACGAGGTGAGACTTATGCCAATTGATGAAAAAGTTAGAGAAGACCTTGAAAACGCTTTAGTATGCATTGATAATGTCGCAGACGCTATAGAATACAATGACTTCTACGAGGCTTACACATCACTTCTCGAAGCAATAGCATTTGTAGCAACACGCATGTGTGAGATTAAAGACCTTAAAGAGGTGTTCAATTATTTATACAAGGCATGGAGAGAAGCTTACGAGTCTATGGATCTTGAGCAGGTTGCAGATGTAATTATTGAAAATGTCATGAACGCCAAAGGTATCCTAAAAAGAGTCCTAAATGATGCAGTTGAACCATAGGATATAGTGGACTTATACAGGGTGCTGCAATGTAAAACTTATTAACCCAATATATCCGTTTTGCGCCTAACTTTAAACATGTATTTAGAAACATCGGTTAGAAAGACATTTAATGGATTTTACACTAGTTTTCATCACCTCGATTACTGGGGACTCTCTAGGTTATAATTTCTATTCCAGAGAGTCAAAAGAACCAAAGATTTTTTGACTATAGCTTGCTGGAGGGATACTGATGGGCATCGTTCCTCGAATAAAGTATGTCGTGAAGAGAGATGGCTCTCTAGCCAGTTTTGATGTAATGCGCATATACAATGCTGTCAAAGCTGCTATGATAGAAGTAGGCCAATATGATAAGAGAAAACTTGAGAAAGTTGTTAAATATGTCGTAAGAGTACTCAACGAAAAGTACGGTGACTCAGGCGAATATCCGCATGTAGAAGAAATTCAAGACATAGTAGAGCTTGCTCTTATGAAGAACGATCTCTACGAGGTTGCAAAAGCATACATATTGTATAGAAAAGAACGAGAAAGGATAAGAAAAGAGAAAATGAAAATTCTCGGAAAAGATCGTATAGATGAAGTGGATAAAGCATTTTCTTTGAATGCAATAAGGCTTCTTGCTGCAAGATATCTCATGAAAGATGAAAATGGTCGTATTGTAGAAGGTCCAAAAGACCTCTTTAAGAGGGTTGCTGCCCTAGTCGTAATCCCAGATATACTTTACGATGAAAAGATATTTGATAAAGAGGGTAAGCAGAAGATACATCCAACTGAGAGCTTTGATCCTGTGGAATATGAAGGCAAGCTTGGTTTAGGAAAGTACGAGGGTGGTTTCGAGTTCGTATGGAACAAATATCACCTCGAAAGGATGAAAAGCTTGTATGACGAGCTGAACTCTCAAGGAAAGATGAAAGTCTCATGGAGCGAGTTCCTTAAAATGCTTTCTCAAGGAGAGTTTGAGAATTATGCTAACAATGTGAGAGAATACTACGAAATAATGGTATCAAAGAAGTTCATGCCAAACTCGCCTACTTTATTCAACGCAGGAGCAAGATTAGGGCAGTTATCTGCATGTTTCGTTTTGGATATTGATGATGATATGGAGAGCATAATGAAAGCAGCACATGATGCAGCAATAATCTTCAAGTCGGGAGGGGGTATAGGAATCAACTATTCAAAGCTCAGACCAGAGGGAGACGTAGTAGCATCCACGGGAGGCATCGCTTCGGGTCCAATATCATTCATGAAGCTCATCGATGCTGTAACAGAAGTAATAAAACAGGGAGGACGTCGTAGAGGAGCCTGTATGGGCATATTAGAGATCTGGCACCCCGATATCGAAAAGTTTATAATCGCAAAGTCTAGTGAGGGTGTGCTCACGAATCATAACATAAGTGTTATGATAGACGAGAAGTTCTGGAGATATCTAGAAAAAAACGAAGATTATCCTCTTGTAAACCCGCGGAACGGAAAAGTTTGGAAATATGTTAAACCAAGGGATTTATTCAGAATGATCGCCGAAATGGCATGGCGTACTGGAGATCCTGGGGTACTTTTTAAAGACAACATAAATAGACATAACATCCTGCTCAGCGCACGAGGTGAAATAAACACAACGAACCCATGTGTAACTGGTGACACACTAGTTCTTACAGATAGAGGACTTTTAGAAGCTAGAGAATTAAAAGAAGGAATCCAAGTTTGGACATTGGAAGGATGGAGAACTATAGAGAAAGTTTTCAATAATGGAATAAAGGATGTTTATGAAATAGAGCTAAAGAATGGTCTTAGGCTAAAAGTAACGAAGGACCATAAACTTTTGACTGATAATGGATGGAAAAAAGTAGAGGAGTTGAGAGAAGGCGAAAGAATAAGGATTGTTTTAGAATGCCCAGAAAGATATGGGAATGCAAATTCGATGCATGAAGGATTTGCAGAATTTCTTGGCTTTTGGGTCGGTGATGGAAGCTTAAGCGTTAGTGATCATGTTAGATTGCATGTCGGAAAGGAAGTTGAATTAGCGGAATATTTTAATCAAAAACTTTCTACGTTTGCTGGACATTCATTTGTTGAAAATTCTGGGCAATATATAGTTGACGTCCACAGAAAGAAGTTTGCAGATCAAATTAGAAATATATTTGGAATCAAAGTATCTAGGAGCAAAGAGAAGCTAGTTCCCAAATCAATTCTTAGGGCTGAGAAAAACGTTCAGGCAGCATTTTTGAGAGGGTTGTTTAGTGCAGATGGAAGTGTTTATGACGCAAATGGTACAGTGACCATTTCTTTATCATCTACTTCAAGAGAATTATTAGAAAAAGTTCAAATTATGTTGCTTTCTTTTGGGATATTTTCTGTGTTGACTAAAGAGAAAGAAGCAGAATTAAAGAAAATTAAAGGGAGAGAGTATTTTTCGGGCAATACTTACAGACTTTTGATAAGCGGAGAAGATGCATTCAAGTTTTTTGGAAAAATTGGGTTGTTAGGTAAGAAGGGCAAAAAACTAGAAGGTTTGCTGAAGAACAAGAGATTTTATCAGAAAGATAAGAGGTTTGTTGAGATTAAATCGATTAAATATGTTGGAAAAGAAGAAGTCTTTGATATAAGAGCACCACCGACATTCACATGGGTGACCAACGGAATTTATTCTTATGATTGTGGTGAAGAACCACTATATCCATATGAGAGCTGCAACCTAGGCAGCATAAATCTCTATGCGTTTGTGAAATTCAATGAAGATGGAAAAGCGTACTTTGACTGGGAGGAATATCACAAGGTAATTAGAATCGCCTATCGATTCTTAGATAATATTATAGATGTCAATAAATTCCCACTAAGGGAAATTGAGGAGAACACAAAAGCTTCTAGAAAAGTTGGTTTAGGTCTTATGGGCCTTGCAGACACATTATATGCGTTAAGAATGCCATACAACAGTGAAGAGGGCTTCGAGTTCATGAGAAAGGTTGCAGAGCACCTCACATTTTTTGCAATGGATGAAAGCGTTGAGAGGGCTAAGAAACGAGGAGTGTTCCCATTATATCACAAAAGTGGTTATGTAAAGGGCGAAATGCCGATAGCCGGATACTATGAAAGGAACTTATGGACTCTTCCATGGAACGAACTTGTAGATAAAATAAAGAAGTATGGTATAAGAAACGCTGAGGTAACAACTATAGCACCAACGGGCTCTATTTCGATGCTCGTAGATGTCTCGTCTGGAATAGAGCCACAGTTCGCCTTAGTATATGAGAAGAGAGTTACTGTAGGAGCATTCTTCTATGTTGATAGGGAATTTGAAAGAACTCTAAAGACATTGGGCCTCTATAGTGATGAATTATTGAAGAAAATAGCTGAAAACGGGGGAAGTGCTCAAGGAATTGATGAAATCCCAGAAGACTTACAAAAAGTTTTTGTAGTAGCTTATGACATCCCATGGTGGGATCATGTCAGAGCACAGGCTGAAATACAGCGATGGATATGTTCAGCAGTGAGCAAAACTATAAACATGCCTTCATGGGTTTCAGTTGAAGATGTCGAAAAGGCATACATCTTCGCACATAAGCTTGGATGCAAAGGAATCACTGTTTACCGTGACGGTTCTAAGGGAGTTCAAGTTCTAATCACACCAACACAGCGCAAAAAGAGATATACTATTACGATCCAGAATAGGACTCTAGAAATAATGAAGTCTTTAGGAATAGACATAAGAGGCCTACAAAGAGCTCCTGAAGAGATAAAAAATGTGAAAAACAGTAAGCATAGAGTGTCATTTGTACCAATCTCATTAGAGAGCATGGAAAACTCCCATGAAGATAAAAAGTTTGATAAATGCCCAGTATGTGGAAGTAAGTTGCTGATATATGAAGAAGGTTGCGTAAGATGCCCAGAATGCGGCTGGTCTGCTTGTATCTAGTCTCTTTTAGACATATTTTTAATTATACATTGATCAAGTTCATGCGAGATAATCATATCGCAAATTATAATAAGAAAAATTGTGAAGACTCATTAGAATCATGCAACTAACGTTTCTATTTATATAAAAATTTTCATGAGGGAAACATGGGTGCTTATGATGGACATGGATCTCTCCGGAACTATAGTTATAGATATCTTGAGAGCCTTTATGACCTCGCTCATGTTGGCATATGCTGCATACCAGGACGTAAGGTTAAGGAGAGTTTCCAATAAAGTATGGGCTGTTTTCGCTCCTATTGCACTTGTATTATTAATACTCGAGATACTCTTCTTTAGAAGAGATCACTATATGGTCATGCTTATGACCATAAATGTTATCATGAGTTTTGCCATAGCGTTTCTTGCATTTTATCTTGGAATTATCGGTGGTGCTGATGCGAAAGCTATAATGGTACTAGCAGTGATGATCCCTAGATGGCCTGAGTATACTCTTAATCCCCTAGAAGTTGTTCCCCCAATTCTTGACGCATTGATCACGAGCGCTATTCTAGCACTCATCTATTTTCCTGCGATATTTATTTATAATATAATAAGAGGTAACCTAGAGATCCCATGGAGTTTCTTTGGGATAAAAATGTATAAGGATCAAGCAATCGAGAAAAAGGATTATTACATCCCACTATACAAAATTGAGAAAAGAAATAGTACTGAGTGCATAGAGATGAAAATAAGGATAATACTGCCTTCAGAAGAAGAGTTAGATAACATCTGGAGCGCACTCGAGAAATCAGAGATGGATAAAATATGGGTATCTCCAGGAATACCATTTATGGTATATCTCTTTATAGGAGTCATAATAACACTTGTATACGGGGACCTACTCCTAGGGCTCATTTTACGTGTATAAGTAAAAATGTCAGGGCCCGGTTTCTCCATCATCGCATAGTGCTCAGGGTATAGCTGGCTCATCATCCTTTACTCATATCTTCTCGTTTAGAATATTTAACGATTTCTCAATTAAAGCAGAAATGCCATTTCTAACTGTTCTTCTTTTGTATAATTTCGTAGGGAATAATGGAAATATATGAAGGGTGAGCGTGTACTCTATATTGGAATGGTATGGAGAGGCATTATACTCTAAAAGAAGCCCTCGAAAATCCTTTGGATAACCCTTCAAAGAATGAGACCATCATTAGAGCATACTCAATCCCAATCCAAGCTGATGAGGTTATCCTGGAGTTTATTGAAGAATATCATAGGATAGCAAGAAGAGCACTCCAAGAAATCCTCAGTGCTGAAAAATTCACGAAGGTTGAGAGAAAACAATTGCGCGATAAGTTCCTCAAAGATTGGAGTTATGCTGCTCACTATGTTGATTTGGCAATAAACCAGATGCAGGGCCTCGTGAAATCATACAAGCGAAAGCTTAAGAGGGGAAAGAGAGCCCAGAAACCAAGGCTGAGGAAGAAGTTCGTTTATGTGAAGTCAACACTCTTCGCTCT
>QMTT01000007.1 GCA_003663565.1 Thermoplasmata archaeon | reverse complement strand
TTAAATATTGCTGGGGATAATTCTCATTATAATGTGGCGGTCCCCAATATGTGGGGTTCTAAGCCCGAATGGAGACCGCTTAAGAGCCTGAAGATGTGGGGAGTCACCGTTCCCCCCAAAAGCCCTCCAATGAAACCTGAGGAGGGAAGGTTAGCCGTTACACAAGTTACGGCTAACCAGAACGGAAAACCCGTGCTCATAGTTTCCGAAACATCCCAAATACAAAGCACGGGCAACCGCAGTCTACGGAGGGATAGTAATTGCCAGCGATAGGAATGCTCGTCCTTACGGTCTTTATAATACTAGTAATTGTCGCGTTGCTCGCAAGTGGTATAAGAATTATACAGCCGTACGAGCAAGGATTGTGGATCGTACTTGGTAAATACAAAGGTAAACTCAATCCTGGTTTGAACTGGGTCTATCCACTTGTGTCCCAAGTTGTGAAAATTGATCTTAGAACGCAGGTCTTAGATGTACCTCGTCAGGAGGTTATAACAAAAGACAACTCTCCTGTAACAGTAGATGCGATTATTTATATCAGAGTAGTTGATCCTGAAAAGGCGTACTTCGAGGTCTCGAACTTTAAGCTTGCAACAGTTGCTCTAGCACAAACAACGTTAAGATCTGTCATAGGAGACATGGAACTTGACGAGATATTATATAATAGAGAAGCAATAAACGCAAAACTAAGGGACATATTGGACGAGGCTACTGACAAGTGGGGAGTTAGAGTAGAAGCTGTAGAGATACGTGAAGTGGAGCCAGCACCAACTGTCAAGAAAGCAATGGAAGAACAGACAGCTGCTGAAAGAGAAAGAAGAGCTGCAATATTGAAGGCTGATGGAGAGCGTCGTTCTAAGATTCTCGTAGCAGAAGGAGAGAAAATGTCTAGGATCCTTCAAGCAGAGGGTGTAAGACAAGCACTTATCCTTGAGGCAGAAGGTAAGAGACTCGCACGTATACTTGAAGCTCAGGGTGAGGCTCAAGCTCTGAGACTACTTGCTATGGGAGCAGCAACACTTGACAGGAAAGCGATTTCCATAAAGGCTCTTGACACTCTTGTTAAGCTTGGATCAACTCCAGCAACGAAGATAGTATTGCCGTTTGAGATAAGTTCTCTCATAGAAAGCTTTGCAAGGTATGTATCAAAGACTAAAGAGGTACCAGCTGTACAAGAGCTTAGCATAGAAGAGCTGGAGAAGAAAGTAGGTAAGATTGATGAGATCCTAGGAAAGATTCCAAGTCCTGAGGAGCTCGAATCAGAGTTAAGGAAAAGAGCAACTTATGCTGAAGAGGAAGAAGCAAAGATAAAGGAAGAGGTTAAGGGCTTACTCTCTAAGAGCACATTGAAGAGGGAGAAAGAATAAGTATGCACTTGCTACTTGACTTTTTTCCTATCCTCTTCCCATTTGCGTATTTTTTAAGTAAATATTTTTGGGGAAAAACGCAAAGATCGAAAAGAACTATATTTTTAGGATATCTTATTCTCATATTATGGGCTATAGCAACTTGCGTTCATGAGTTCAGAGAAAGGGACTATGGGAATGTTATGATATTACTTATGGTGCTCTTCTTTGCGTTTTATTTAATTATTTTTAGAAAAGAGATATTGCTCTGGGGTTTTGTTCCTCAGATGATCTCTATAATGGTACTTCTCTATTTTCCATTAAAGATCATGGATAATTACACTCACATGATCACCTATGGCACTGCATATTTTACTTATCTTCTAACGAAGCTCTTTTTTGAAGATAATTTGTACATTGGCTTAGCTAACTCAAAAGTGTTCATAAAAGGAATAAAAAACGTTTATTACTTTACTTTTGCTTGTACAGGCATTCAAAGCATAGCAATAGTTGTATCTCCTTTAATGGCAACGCATAGTCGTGTATGTCTAAAGAGAGCAGTTTACATCGCGGGGCTTATTTATGTCCTAAACATAATGAGAGGGGCGCTGATAATACTACTTGTGGAAAGGCTTAGTTGGGATTATTATCTTGTTCATACAATATTAATGAAGGGATTTTCAATAGTGGTGATTATGATAATATTTTATTACGTTCTTGTATCATGTGAGGAACTAACGCATAAGTTTAAAGAACTTTCAAGAAAAATATTCCGAATGTCTAAAATCCTTTAGGGACACCACTGTTTGTACCAAAATGATTATTAATATAATGCATTTAGCTTTTTGAATGGTGATAAGAGGATGATAAGGAACACGGTGAGGACTATAATCTTATTTGTAGCAATATTCCTACTATTTCAAGCAGTCGGCGCTCTTTTAGCTTATATATTCAATGCAGATATAACGGCAACGCTCTTGATGTTCTTTATAATAGCGTTCATGTTCAACTTCACTGCATACCTTTTCAGCGATAAAATTGTATTATGGAGTTATAGAGCGAAGATTGTTGACAGGAGCGAAGCACCGGAGCTATATTCCATAGTAGAAGAAGTAGCAGGCTACATGGGATTACCAGCACCTAAAGTAGCTATAATACCAACAGATATCCCTAACGCGTTTGCTACGGGTAGGAATCCAAGGAATGCTGTTGTGGCTGTGACTAAAGGCCTTCTTAGAGTTCTTGACAGGCGTGAATTAAGGGGAGTAATCGCTCATGAGCTCGCTCATATTAAAAACAGGGATACGCTTATCATGACAATATCGGCCACTGTTGCCTCGGCTATAGCGTACATTGCTAGGATACTATATTGGTCATCGATATTCAAGTCGTTATCGAGAAGTCGCGACGAGGGGGGTGCTGTGTACTTCCTACTTGCAATAATAGCAGCAATAACAGTCCCAATAGCCGCTATGCTAATACATCTAGCAATTTCTAGGACTAGAGAGTATGAAGCAGACTACAGAGGAGCAACAGCTATTAGAGATCCTATATCCCTTGCTAGAGCTCTCGAAAAGATAGAAAATTATGTGAGAATAAAACCTCTGAACTATGGGAATCCTGCCACATCTCATCTCTTCATTGTGAATCCTTTCAGGAAGGGATCGCTTGTAACGCTGTTTTCGACGCACCCACCTACTGAAGACCGCATTAAAAGACTATACGAGCTTGCTAGAAAAATGGGACACTTTGTTTGAGCTCATTTTTTTCGCATTTTTTCTTTAGAAGATAGTGAATTATATGTTATTACGAACCTCTGAGCGAAGGTAATAACACCTGCAACTATGAAATATATAAAGAGGATATCCAAAATGGTGAACCTATAGAATATTGCCTTATCACCAAGTAAACCTTGAACTATAGACAGCAAGCCTATAAGTAATATCCTATCTGCTCTACCAATGATCCCAGTATAGATTCTTCCCACGCCTAAAGCCTGAGCTTGGGTGCCCATGTAACTGACGAGCAATACTACGATAATACTCATAAACCCAATCGTGTCATTTATGAACGTACTATAAGTCAGTCCTAACATGATGGCTATGTCCGAGAGCCTATCAAACGTGTGGTCAATAAGGTCCCCGACCTGAGAAGCCCTATTAGTCACCCTTGCGATATAACCATCTAATGCATCAAAGAAACCATTTAGAAGCACTAAAACACCGCCAAGAAGCACTAGATCTAAATAATAAACAGCTCCAGCAAGTATTGCAATAACAAGAGATATAGAGCTTATAATGTTTGGAGAGAGCCTCAGGAATGGTTTTGAAACCCTACTCAAGATATTATCACTCATATCTCGGAGCTTCTCTAGTACCATTCTAATATCGCCTCTGACCAGTCATACTTTGGTGCTCGATATTCCTCGGGACTTTCTCTAAGCACCTTGAGTACTTCATAAAATGTTTCTCTTGGATGTTTACCCGTCGTATCTATTTCAAACACGTCTTTTGTAAACTCCAAGGCTTCATAGGTAATTACTGCCATAGCCTCTGCTTCTAAATTCTCATGTATCTTTTTCTTGGACCAACCCTTTCTCTTGAGGCGCTTTTTGAGCTCAGTAGGATGAGTCCTTAGTACTATTACCTTCTCACAGATTCCTAACAGATGTGAGAGATGTCCTACGAGAATTGAGTCCTTCGGAAGCTTATCTGAAATATACTTAGAGAGTTCATCGATATCTATCACATAAGAACCTCGCTCTTGATCATACTCTAAGACAAAGTGTCTGAGTGCTATTCTATTTATATCTATGACGTTCTTGAAGAAAAGGCTCAAGTACCAAAGTACTGAAGTCTTTCCAGTGCCAGGGGTACCTGTTATGGCTATCATTTCTCCAAGATCTCCCGGCTTATGACCTCAGCATATGCTGTATTTCTATCAACTCTTAGCACTCTTACCTTAACACGATCTCCAGGCTTCGTTCCTGGAACAACGATCGTATAGTTTCTAAGTTTTGCAACGCCATGTCCTTCTGGAGTTGTTCCTTCTATAATAACATCATACTCCCTACCTTCTTTTACTATTAGAACGAACATCTGTGGGTTCTCCTTTAGCTTTATTTTAGCAAGCCCTATAGGCCTTATAGCACCACATGCATGACATTTGAGCATAAGGTTCCTTTCCTGCTTTATTAGCTCAGTATCTGGACTTCCGCACTCTGAACATATAACATATGAAAGCACGTAGGATTCGAGGGCATCTATGATCTTGTTCGAGCTTATCCTACCTTGAAGAATCAACATTTCGCCGTGTATCTCTCCTGCAGTACCAATCTCTCTTAGCATAACCTGTAAGACTTGTCTTGGGTCTCTGTTTATGGTCTTACATATATCCTTATAGTTCCTTACAACAGTATTTTTTCCTTCATATACAATCTCTGGAACGGGTATGTTAAACCTCTCTGAGTATTCTCTTACCTCTGGCAGCTGTGAATATGCTCGTTCAAGTAAGTCATCATATGTGTATTTCCAAGACATAAGATATCACCTCTTGGCATTAATAATGACCTGTAATAAAACCCATGAGCAAGATATAAAATTTCAATTAACTAAATGATTTTTGATTGAACGCATTAAATTATTGAAAACATCACTAAAACATTTTGAGATCCCATTGGTGATATTAAACCACAAAATGTACTTGAACTGGTACTTTAACGAGCTTTGTAACAAGGTGTCATCACTATGCCAAAACTCGAACGTATAGAAACGAAGATTAAAAAGCTCGAAGAAAAGAAAAAAGCATTAGAAGAAGAATACAGAAAGAGAAGAATGAAAATATTAAAATCAAAAATGAAAAGTGAAGATAAAACTCAAGAGCTCTATAAACTCTATCAGAAATATCAAAAGAAGATTTCTGAAATAGATACGAAGATCCTAATACTAAAGAGAGAAGCATCAACACTACCTTTAAAGGAAGAGATGAAAAGAAAAAGCCGCATGCGTCTTAAGGATATCGTGAAAGCAGAAAGAGAGGTACTTAAGGCAGGAATTCCAACGACTTTAGAGGAGCCCCTAGTCCGAATGACTATTCCAGAAAGCTATGAAATCATAGAGCAATATGCTGTTCATCCTCCATATGCATATATCATAATAGGAAAGGATAAGCTCACAAATGAAATAGTATACCACATCATAGAGCCTAGACTTACTCCAAGGGAGGCAGAACTTTTGAACCTCATAAAAGATATTATTGTGTCATCAATTGTTGTTTATCCTGAAGAAGTTGGGGAAAACAAGTGGAGATTTATAGAAGAACTTGTGGAACGCATAGTTAGTGACTATGGAATTTCAATGACTAGGGCTTCTCTAGAAAAGATAAAGTACTATGTTGCGAGAGACTTTGCAGGGTATGGTCGTATTGACCCAATAATGAGAGATCCATGGATCGAAGATATATCATGTGACGGACCAGGTATACCTATTTTTGTCTTTCACCGTAAGTATCAGTCTCTCAGGACAAATGTTGTCTTTCCAGAGGCAATAGAGCTTGATAACTTCGTCATACGCCTTGCTCAGATATCTGGAAGACATATAAGCGTTGCAAATCCACTTCTCGATACAACACTTCCTGATGGGAGCAGAGCACAGCTCACACTCCGTAGAGAGGTTACAACAAGGGGGTCTACGTTTACTATAAGGAAGTTCCGTGAAAAGCCTTTCAGTCCTGTTGAGCTTATAGAACTTGAAACTGCAAGCCCAGAAATGATGGCATACTTTTGGATACTTGTTGAATACGGTGCATCTGCAATATTTGCTGGAGGAACTGCTTCTGGAAAGACGACATCACTTAACGCTATTACAATGTTCATTCCACCGAACGAGAAGATCGTAAGCATAGAAGACACTAGAGAGTTAAATCTCCCACATCCGAATTGGATACCAGGTGTTACAAGAACAGGGTTTGGGGGTGAAGGCAAAGAGATAGACATGTACGATCTACTGAGAGCAGCACTAAGGCAGAGACCACGCTACATAATCGTTGGAGAGGTTCGTGGGCGTGAGGCATATGTGATGTTCCAAGCAATGGCCACTGGACATACCACGTACTCTACATTCCACGCTGAGTCTGCAAGGGCTCTAGTACACCGTTTCACGCAGGAACCTATGAATATACCTAGGATTATGTTTTCATCGCTTGATACGATAATAATTCAAAAGTTCGTTCGTATAAAAGGCAGACCCTACAGAAAGATGGCTGAAGTAGTCGAGATAGCAGAGGTTGATCCTACGACGATGGAGATCCTAACTAATAATCCTTTTATCTGGAGTCCTGAGACAAATGAGTTCGAGTACACAGGAAAAAGCAAAGTTTTTGAGAGATTTTCAAAGATGACAGGCATTAGTGAGGAGGCATTTGAGGAAGAAATGATGAGGAGGACTAAAATATTAAAATGGATGCTTGAAAAGGGAATACGTGACTATAGAGAAGTCAGTACAGCGATTTTTACCTACTATAATAAGCCTGAGGACATCCTTGAGAAGGTGTTTGGACGTGCTGAGGCAAGGGCTGAGCTTAGAGAGAAAGCCTCTGAGAGCGTTTGACAGATATCTGTACAGAAGACTTGGTAATTTGGCAGACTTATTCATGACGGAATCCTATAAGGACATACTCAGAAAAGCATATCCAGAGGTTTATCCAAAACTGGCATTAGCGAAGAACATATTCTTTGGAATAATATCCTCCATCGTTGTCGTGATAGTACTTTTAATTGTGACATCGAAGCTCTTTTTAGGGGTAAACTATGCAATTAGAGTTATAATTGTCACGATGTCTCTCATAGGAATCTGGGGTCTTATATACTCACTGCCGTTTATGAAAGTTTCTTCAAGGGCAAAGGCAATAGATAGAGAACTTCCATATGCAATAAACTTCATGGCCGCTCTGGCGTCAGCAGATGTTCCTATTGGTAGGATATTTGGAGCACTAGCAAAACAGAGAGAGATTCTGCCAGAGATGGCAAAAGAGGCAGCACTGATTTATCGTGACATGGAAGTATTCGAATACGATCTCATGACGGCAATATCCAACGCTATGTCCAGGACTGCATCATCGAAGTTCCAAGACTTTCTTCAGGGGATAGCGACAGTAGTTTACACTGGAGGTAGTCTTAAGAACTACTTTATGTCAAAGGCTGAACAATATCTCTTTGAATTGAGACAAGAACAGAGGAAAGATTTGGAGGCATTAAGTGTGATCATAGAAAGTTTTATAGTTGTTGGAGTTGCAGCGCCTATATTTATGATCATAATATTTACGGTAATGGGATGCATCACTGCAAGCCCAGCACAGGCAAGAGTGACAAGTCTTATGATTAAACTCATAATGTTCCTAATACTCCCAGTAATACATGCTGTCTACGCTTACTTATGTTATGACGCTGTGAGGAGAAAATAATACCCTCTTTGGAGTATAGGGTGGCGTTAAGATGACAATAGAACCCGTTAGAAGAGCTAAAAGTATTGAAGAACTCGTAGAACATCACACTTTTAGGTCAAGATTTGAGACGTTCATTGCAAGATTGCTCTATGAAAAGGGTTTAGAGTTCTTTGATAGGATAGTCCTTACAGTGTCAGTAATCTCTGCACTGTCGTTGATCCCCATTATGATAATAAACCCTGAGAGAATGCCTCACTACGTGGTATATGCTCTCCTTCTGTTCTTTGGACCATACGGTTTTTACAGGTTGTACTTAGATAAAATAACTGAGGATATAGAGAAGGTGTTTCCTGATTTTCTCAGAGATCTTGCAGAAAATAGGAGGTCTGGAATGAGCCTTGTGGAATCGATGAAGATCCAAGCACAGGGGAACTATCGGAGACTAACACCATACATCAAACAGATGGCTGCAGCAATGTCCTGGGGAGTGACCATATACGAAGTCCTAGATAAACTGGCAAACAGACTGAGATCAAATCTCATAAGGAGAGCCCTTTCAATAATCAGAGAAGGTGCAGAGAGTGGTGGAGAGTTCTCCGATGTATTATATACTGCTGCAAGGGATATAAGAGAGATACTTGAGCTAGAGGTTCAAAGGAAGTCCCAAACGATAGGACACCTAATGACTATGTACATATCTCATGCTGTTTTCATCTTCGTGATAATAATATTGATAAAGTTTTTCTTTCCTCATCTTGAAGCAACAGGTGCGACAACGAGCCAAGTGGGGGGTATTACAATAATGGCTCTAGATATCAAAAATCTAGTTCTTACTTTGTATTATGGTAGTTTAGTGCAGGCCATAGGAGTAGGGCTCGTGGGAGGAATAGTGTACGACGGAAAAATATCAGGATCCGTGAAGCACATGTTCATACTAGTCGTTGTGACATACATTATATACTATGCACTTGGCATAATTCACTGACAAAGTCGATTCAAGCCTCGCCCTTTAGGGCGGGAGGAGGTCAGGAACTTTAATGTAAAAAGGGATAGTAAGTAAGAGTAAAATAGAATGAAACTTTACTTCTTGCTGAGTACGTTTTTATTTACAATAAACTCTGGGATCTCTCCTCTAAGGGCCTTGACGATCTGTTCAGCAATGATTTCTCCTGCAAGATCTTGAGCCTCAACGGTGCTAGCTCCTATATGTGGTGTTACGTATATTCTTTCTACTTTAAGAAGAGGATTATCTGGCTTAGGAGGCTCCTCTTCGAAAACGTCAACACCAGCCCCTTTGAGGTATCCTTCCTCTACAGCCTTTGCTAAGGCTTTTTCGTCTACTATACCTCCTCTGGCAGTGTTTATTAAAATGGCTCCTTTCTTCATCATCCTTATCTCTTTCTCTCCGATGAGTCCTCTGGTTTCTGGTGTAAGTGGTACATGAATGCTTACAATATCCGAGTTTTTCAGGAGTTCTTCAAGAGTACTAGCGAGTTTGACTTCCTTTGCTTCCTTAATATATGGATCATAAGCTATTACATTCATTCCTAATGCTTTTGCTAGTTTTGCGACTTCTCTTCCTATGCGTCCATAACCTATGACTCCCCAAGTCTTTCCATAAAGGAGAAAGCCCATATGTTTCTTCTTCGTCCACATACCAACCTTCAGCTCGTTGTTAGCTTCCACAAGATCTCTTGCAAGGGCAAGTGCAAAGGCCAATGTAAGTTCAGCTACGGATCTTGTAGCTGCCGTGGGAGCATTGACTACTAGTATGCCTTTTTCAGTTGCTGCATTAACATCTATATTATCTACACCAACTCCAGCCCTTCCTATTACTTTAAGCATACCTTTTGAACCCTCTTCAATGATTTCTCTAGTAACTTTGGTAGCACTTCT
>QMTT01000006.1 GCA_003663565.1 Thermoplasmata archaeon | reverse complement strand
TGAATCTGCTGAGATTGCTAAAGAATTACTTGGACACAAACCTTTTACTGGAAAGTTTGAAGGATTTTATGGCGCACTTTTGAACTACAGCTATGAGCGTAATGTGGATCTGACACTTATGCTGTTTCCAATGAGCTCTCAGATAACTCTCTCATCAAACGTCATACGTGCAATATCGATGATTGGGGACATAATTCGCGTAAAGTTTCCCGAGGAAGAGCTAGAGAGAATTGAAAGGGAAATAGCAGACTTTGAAAAGTCTTTAATAAAAATAGAAAGTAAACGTGCAAGGACGGATACTGTTTATGACTTTGGACTTTATAGGTAATTGTATTCATTTTGACATCCTCCCTGCCCTGGAGGGCGAGAATTTCTTGGTGTCATTGTGTAAAGCACTAGAATCTTAAAGAAACTTGAAGATAATGAAAAACGTATATTTTATAATTATTGCTTACAAAATGTCGCTAAAGAAAGCCTTGCATTTCAATGTGGGGATGAATTAGGGAGGCTCGTGGAGCGTTATACTTATAAAGCCTCGCAGAGATTCATCTAATCTCGGTAGTAGGGAGGCCAGCAAAGTCCCCGAAAGGGAAACTATAGCCCGTGTTCCGCTCCTTGCGGACAGGTTGTGTTTAAAGGGTGCTGGCACAGCCCGCGTATATCCAATGAGGAGCAAGGCCGAGGACATACGCAAACCTCCCCGCAAAGAATCCTCGCTCTTTCAGGGCGGGGAGGAGGTCAAATAAGTTTAGGGGATGAAAGATGCCAACGCCATTTAAATTAATTGCAGATATCTATGAAAAGCTTGAAAGGGTTTCCGGAAGAATAGAGATGAGATCCCTTCTCACAGCATTATTCTCAAGAATACCTGAAGATGACATATACGAAGCAGTTCATCTAACTTTAGGACAATTAGGACCGGACTTCTTAGGCTTGGAGTTTGGTGTTGCAGAGAAACTTACACTCAGAGCGATATCACTCGCAACAGGGATAGATGAAAAGACGCTTATGAACAAACTCATTGAATCGGGGGATATAGGAAAGGTAGCAGAATGGGCACTTTCCAAGAAAAGACAAATGGCATTGTTCACTGAAGAGCTTACAGTTGACAACGTTTATAAGAACTTCAAGAAGATGACAGAGCTCTCTGGAGAAGGTGCCATGGAACTCAGAGTAAAGCTTCTTGCTGAACTATTCCAGAAGGCAACTCCTAAGGAAGGGAGGTACATTGCGAGGATTGCAACTGGTACTATGCGATTAGGTGTTGCAGAAGCAACGGTTCTTGAGGCAATAGCCGCCTCTGCTGGAGTACTTCATAGGAAGGATCTCATCGAAAAGAAGTATAATATATATCCAGACCTAGGGGAAATAGCGAGGATACTTAAGAAAGAAGGCATTCCTGGAATAGAAAAGATAAGAATCACACTAGGAGTGCCTGTTCGACCAATGCTTGGGGAGAGAGCAAAGGATCCCAAGGAGATTATAGAAAGGCATAGGATCTCTCTCGTCGAGTACAAATATGATGGTCTGAGAATGCAGATACACATAAAAAAGGATGGATTTATTAGGATATTTTCTAGAAGTTTAGAGGATTTAACATCACAGTTCCCAGATGTCGTTAAGTTCGTTAGAGAGGCCTTTAAAGGCGAGGAAGCAATCGTTGAAGGTGAAACAGTTGCTATAGATCCAGACACGCTTGAGTTTAGACCGTTTCAGGAGGTATCACACAGAAGGGGAAGGAAATATGATATACAAGAAGCCATAGAGAAGTATCCAGTTGCCACTTACCTTTTCGATTGTATATATGCGAACGGAGAAGACCTAACAGACAAAAGACTTATTGACAGGAGAAAAATATTAGAGAGTCTATTTGATTGGGAGTCATCTGAGAGGTTATTTCTTTCTGAGGCTAAGCTTGTTGACAACGTCAAAGATCTAGAGGAATTCTTCTTAAAAGCTATTGAAGACGGCTGTGAGGGAATAATGGCAAAGGATCCGGAGAGCCCATACAAAGCAGGTGTAAGAGAGTGGCTTTGGATAAAGTATAAAAGGGACTACAAGTCAGAACTTACAGATACATTGGACCTCGTTGCCGTGGGAGCGTTTGCGGGTAAGGGTAAAAGAGCTGGAACGTATGGAGCGCTTCTTATGGCAACATTTAACCCTAAAGAAAACACATTTGAGACAGTCTGTAAACTTGGTACAGGTTTTGACGACACGACCCTCCAGAGGCTTCCTGAGATATTTAAGCCATACCTCAGGAAGGACAAACATCCACTCGTTAAGAGTACTATAGAAGCAGACTACTGGTTTGATCCGATGTTAGTCCTAGAGGTTCAAGGAGCAGAGATAACGTTAAGTCCCGTTCATACATGTGCACGTGATAAGGTGAAACCAGGATATGGACTTGCCATAAGATTTCCAAGGTTCACTGGTAGATGGAGAAGAGATAAAAAGCCAGAAGACGCTACTACATCAGATGAAGTTCTAGAGATGTACAAAAAACAGCTCAAGAAGGTAGGAGAATAAGATATCGCTTAGGAAATAAAATGACACTAAAAGTACTCAATAAAGTATTACTTGAGACACTCTCTCGAGTATAATTGTCATAAGCTCAGGTAAAGGGTGATCAGAAATGGCAAAGGTCAAGGTTGGAGTAAATGGGTATGGTACTATAGGAAAACGTGTTGCAGATGCTATATTGTTACAGGACGATATGGAACTCGTAGGAGTATCCAAAACAAAGCCTGACTTCATTGCAAAGATAGCAAGCTCAAAAGGTATCAACATATACGTTCCAGAGGGCTCTGAAGAGACGTTCGAAAACAAAGGAGTAAAGGTATCAGGAACAATAGAGGATCTTATAACAAAGGTTGATGTAATAGTTGATGCAACTCCTGGAGGTGTTGGCGCACAGAACAAGCCACTTTATGAAAAGCATGGGGTTAAGGCAATATTCCAAGGAGGAGAGAAGCATGAGGTTGCTGGATTCTCATTTAATGCGTATGTGAACTACAATGATGCAAAAAGACGTAAGTTTGTCCGTGTAGTATCTTGTAACACGACAGGACTACTCAGAACACTACATGTTATAAATGAACTTTATGGAATAAAAGAGGCATTTGCAGTAATCATTAGAAGAGCTGCAGATCCAGCAGATGACAAAGCTGGAATTATAAACACCCTAGAACCAGCAATACCTGTTCCTTCACATCATGGTCCAGACGTAAGGACTGTGCTCGATGTGCCAATAGAAACCATGGCTGTAAAGACTCCAACAACGTTAATGCACCTGCATGCGTTACAAGTAAAGACGGAGAAAAAACCTAATAAAGAGGAGCTCTTGGAAACATTTTCTTCGTATAAGAGGATATTACTTGTTTCCAAGAACCTCGGAATAAAATCAACTGCAAAGATCGTTGAAATTGCAAGAGATCTAGGAAGAAAGAGATATGACATATACGAAGTCGTCTTATGGGAGGATAGCATCTCCGTAAAGGACTACAGCATATATCTATATCAGGCGGTACATCAAGAGGCCATAGTAGTTCCTGAAAATATAGACGCTATAAGGGCTATGTTTGAGCTTGCTGAAAAAGAGGAAAGTATTAAGAAAACGGATGAATCTTTATCCATAGGGACTCTTGAGCTCTAATCTTTAATTTATCCTTTTTGGTGATACTCTATGAAAAAACTAAGCGAGATAATCGAAAGTGCGAGAAGATGGCTAGATGTAAAGGATTCTATTAGGGAATTTGCAATCAAAAAGTCCAGGGATATTATAAGAATGTCTTCTGAAATTATTCAGGAAATCCACAAGGGTTCTATTATAGAAACTAAGGTCAATGAGCTCTTTGATAGTGTTCAGGAGTTCATTGCAAGACTGGAAGAGCATCCTGACATAATGCAGTCAGGACTTGTCAGAGACACACTTCAAGAGTACTGTGAGGCGATGATATTCAAAGAGCTCGTGGAGAAGGGAGAAGTACCAAGTCCTGCGGATCTAAAGGCGCCATTTGATGCATATATATTAGGCCTCTGTGATGTCGTTGGAGAGCTTAGGAGAAAGGTTTTGGACAGTCTAAGGAAAGACAGAGTAAATGATGCAATTAAATTTTTCAACTATATGGAAGAAATATATTCGGAGATCCTAAAGTTGCACTATCCACAAGGCCTTATACCCCTCAAGCCAAAGCAGGATGCCATGAGGAGTATCATAGAGCGAACTAGAAGTGATATCACAATGGCTCTTATGATCAGCAAGATAGCTAAATCCTCCGAAGAGGAGCCATTAGACATAGACAAGGTATATCCCTAAAACCATATCAAACAAAAGAATAATCTTCTAAAACGCTTTTGTATACCTCAAGAACTTTGCTTATGATGTTTTCCCAACTGTAATGCTTTCTTATTAATTTCTGACCTTTTTTCGTTAACTCACGTATTTCATCCTTATTTTCTATAATGAACTTTATCTTTGATGCCAAATCCTTTGGATCTATTGGATCAAATTTTGGAAGACCTAAGTTGTCTACAACAGTCTTAACTCCTGGTATATCAGCAGCAGTTACCGGAGTACCCATTGCTAAAGACTCCAGAAGTACTATACCAAAGGCCTCAAGCCTCGAAAGTGAAGGCAAGACCACAAGATCAGCAGCTGAGTAAGCAGCTCTAAGATCCTCTCTAGGAATTTTTCCCAGAAATAACACTTTTTCTTCAAGCCTTAATCTTTTCGCAAGTCTTTCAAGGGTCTTTCTATGTGGCCCATCACCTATTATCACATGCTTGACATCCGTAAACTCTGCAGCTTGAATGAAGACTTCCACGTTTTTATGTGGTACCAATCTTCCAACGAACATTACGAAGTTATCATAAAGAGAGTATTTCTCACGAAAGTAGGAAGAATAATCTTTTCCATCAAAGAATTGTGTATCAACAGCATTTGGTATTACCCAGTACTTATACACTCTCCAAAGTATTTTAGATGTCCTTTTATAGTTTTCTGAGGTGACTATTATTGCATCACTTCCCTCTACTAAGGCTTTACCCATGATGCTATTGTAGAGCTCTTCTAATAGTATTAGGAACTTGTTGTCAAGTGTTGGGTCACAGTGATAGGTCAAAACAAAGGGTTTTTTAGCCTTTTTTGCAGCTTTTATAGCAAAGTACGGAGTTAGAGGAGGTGGAAAATGTGCATGGATTATATCATAGTTTGCTGCTAACTCTTTTGCTTTGAAGTATATCTGCGGATCTATTGGCGTTCTGAATAACTCTGCAATAGGTCTTGTCCTTATGACGCTTACATTTTCTATGTTAAACCTCTTATAACCTGGAGGAATGTCATTTGATAATATCGTTACTTCAAGACCCTTTCTTGATAGATAAAGACTGAGATCTCTTACATGGCTTTCAACACCACCCACGTGAGGATATATATAGGGACATACCATGAGAACACGCATGTTCATAGGTATCAGACCTTACTTGATTTTTAGACGTCTTCTTCGAACCTATATAGTGTCCTCAGCCTCTCACAGATATGATCTAAAACCTTCTGGAGGTTTTTCTTATTATTAAAATTATGAACTAGCTCATTAAGGCTCTCACGAGGCATACTCTTTAACTCTCTTGCGATGTTTGTCATGTTCCTTAATGCTCTTGTCACATCGTCAACTATCGTGATAGTAGCTGTCCTAGAGGTTCTTGATAAAGGGTTTAGGTCTATCGCAATGACTATTTTTCCCATTCTCACAAGTGCCTCGCAACGATCTCCGTCCTCTAAAGGGACTAAGACTACATCCGCAGAGAAAATACCCTCCTTAGAACATATTGCTCTCGGTTGGTTTAGATTTGGAATCCTTGCATCTTCTTCGAGTCCGTATACCTTCTCTGCGCCAAGATTTTTCATATAATTCACAAGCTTTTCAATTCTCTCGCGCGTCCTGTGGAATATATTTACTTCTATCTTTGCACCTATTTCTTTGGCAAGTTCTATTACTTCCTTTCCTGCTAGGACAGCTGTGTTTCCATTAACGGAAATAACAGGATTCCTCGCCATAAGTAAAGCAGCGACAGCAACTTTCTCGGCTTCATATGCAGCATCTATAGTCCTTTCCCCTATAAGGTAATCAAAAGCCTCCCCCCTTCCATGTGCTATGAGACCTGTCATGTGTACAAGACCTTCTTCGACACCCTTGGCAAGGAGCTCTCTTCTTATAAGAGAGTTGTATCTAGGATGCGTTGGAGGGATTTCCATAGCTTTCACCGATATCTCAAAAGTAGTGTTACGTTCATTACCTTTACTTTCGTGGAGGAAAACAGAAAGAATATCATTAAAGCTAATATTCCGGTGTAGGGTAAAATTACAAATACTAAAGATAAAGATATTTTAAATAGGAAGTCTTTTAGTTAGGCTGTTCTCAGCGAGTATTTCGCTGAGCTTTCTAGTTATGGCTTCTAGGATAACTGTAGCTGCTATTTCAAATATACCACTTTCAGCACTAAACGGCTCGTAGGACCCTATTATTTGTCTTACAAGGAAGTCCTTTTCATCAACCTTTAAGCTTTCCCTTTTTGCGGGGATAATGATAACAGTATTAGCTAGCCTTACAAGACGAGACTCCGAATTGGCCGTTATTGCTATAATATATGCTCCTAGAGAATGTGCTTTCTCTGCAATGTTTACGGTATATTCACTTTCTCCTGATCCAGAAATTGCTATAAGTGTATCATGTGCAGTAGCTGCAGGAGTAATGGTTTCTCCTACAACATATACACGAAATCCCATATGGGCAAGTCTATGAGCAGCAAATCTAGCTATGAGTCCTGAACGTCCAACACCGACAAAAAATATTCTTTGAGAGCGAAGTATTACGTAGACAACCCTCTCTAGTTTTTTGAAATCAGCACTTTTAGTAGCTTCTGACACTCTATCTAATATATCATTGATATGCTCTGATATCGTGGCCATAATATCAATCCTGTGGTGTATGTTCTTCCTCAACGATCTTCTTACCTGCAGCTACCATGTCTATTGAATGTACAACAGCCCCATATGACTCAAGAAGCTTGATCACTTCGTCAAGCTTCACGTCCTCACCTTCTATGGTTATCTTTATGTTCTCAGTGTTTCTATCAAGCTCGTAGAGGACTATATTCACACCGTCTATGCCGTCAAGTTCACTCAGCTTAGAAGCAAGGTATGCTATACCCGGGTCTTGGGGCTTTAAAACATCTAGAACGACTTTCCGTATTCTGCCCACTTCGTCATCACCTAAGTTATTCTAAGTCAAGGGCTTCTTTAATCTTTTCTATCTCATCCTCGATTGTATCAAGTCGATTTTTAAGGTCATCTATCTCGCTTTCTATGTTATTTATTTTCTCCTCAATGGCTCTAATAGCCTTTATAAGCTCTTCATTCAAGACTATTCACCTTCTTCGTACGGTAGGATAACATGATCAAACTAATCACAAAAATGGAGACGCAATTTTATTATGTTTATGTAAAAGAATAAGACTAACCTTAAGAACAATAATGGTCCGGGCGCCCGGATTCGAACCGGGGACCTGCCGGTTTCTGCCCTAACGGGCCATGGGCCTACAGCCGGCCGCTCTGACCAGGCTGAGCTACGCCCGGACCATTCAGATCAAAAATAATGATAAAAAGCTTATGTTTTTATAGTTTATGTTCCTCCTAAATCACTTTATTTAATATAAAAGTACATAAATATGCGTCATGATCCAAGAGAATGACAAGCGGAGGGTATAATATGCCCGCACAAATAATCCTCAAGATGCCAAATGGAGAAATAAGGAAAATAGAAATTCAAACATTTGGCAAGTCCATTGAGGAAATCCTTGTAGAGAACAATATAGCTCCTGACAGTGTTGTTGTACTAAAAGAAGGAACTCCTATACCAGTAACAGAAAAGCTAAAGGACGGAGACACTATTACAGCGATAATAGCTTTTTCAGGAGGTTAACTAGATGAATACTGTTGTTAGCATATCCGTTTCAGCAGTACTAGCTGTGATTGTATTGTCTATAGTCTGTAGGGTCTTCATAAGAAAAACCCTTGATTATATAAAAGGAAGTTCAAGGAAATATATGGAAGAAGAAGACTTCATGAGGGTTTCTGAGGTAAAATATAAGCACATGTACGATATAGTGATCTACAGGGTTCTCTCAACGATAACATTCACGGCTCTTCTTTCACAACTTTTAATATTAAGTTCACCACTTGATGTTTGGAAGCTTTTCGTCTTGGGCATTATTATGTTTGCTCTCTCATTTATAATAGACGCTCTTTTACAGAGTATAACGTTTAGGAGAGTAGTTCAGGGTGTTTATAGGGGAGTAGAGGTCTTGAGGGTAGGCATTACGGCAATCGCCGTGTACACTTTTTTATCCTTTGCAGTAATGGTCACGCTAGTAGTTATATGGTTGGGATCTATGCTTTCAATATTTGGTGAACATGCTCCTGATGTTGTAATATTACTTATGATATCAGCTGTGACTATTTTTGTTATCTCAAGCCTCACAGTGTCAGGATACTCTAGAGGTCTATTGTATATTATAGCGGTGATCGTCACACTTGCTCTTCAGAAGTCTGTAGGAGAGCTTGGGATAATAGAAGCAGTCAATACTCCTCCTGAATCATTTACAGTATCTTTAGCGTTGGTATTCTCATTATTCCTTATGTCCCTTCTTTGCATCAACACTAAGAAATCGAGGGTTCAAGAGCTTAGATCTTACTTCTATGAGGTTTTTCTTGTGATGTTCCTAGCGTCTTTGATTATGGGACTAATAGCCCTCAGAGGATTATTACATTATAATTTGCATCTATGGATTAGCTCTGAGTCTTTTAGATTATCATTGATACCAACGCTTTTTTATGCTTTTTATCCCTTCACTAGAATGTACTCGACAATTCAGAAGTCCATAGAAGATCTCCAGAGGATAATGGATTATAAAACATACTACGCATTCACGTTTATACCTTCACTTGCCGCATATGTCATGTTTAATGTCTTCCTCATATTGACAAAGATTTATGGAGCTCACCTCAAAACCATTTTTGCCATGATGTTAATACCTTTTTCCATAGCGTTTTTGTTTGAATACCTCATAGTATTTGAGGCATTAGACAGCAGCATAACAATAATGTTTAAAAAAGCAAAGAAAAGTGCTCAAGGATATACCCTTGGATTTCTTGCGCTCATAATAGTTGTTGTAAGTTTTCTTTTCACAAAATGGAAACTTAAATTTGAAAGAATGATGTACTCCTTTATCTATCTTATAGTGATACTTTCAACAATTTATCTTGTAATATTTCTTATTTTTGCTGTGTTGTCAATTAAGACAGAAATAAAAGAAGCTTGAAATTGCTTTGACCACATATAGCTTATTTACAGTGAAAATAAATGGCGCCGGGGCTGGGATTTGAACCCAGGCGGGCATGAGCCCATCGGATCTCGAATCCGACGCCTTGGCCAGGCTAGGCTACCCCGGCATTAGGTGTTAGCAAACTCAATATAATTTAAATTTATTATTACTTTAAAAGTTCAGCTCAAGGAGAGTATTTAAGTGATTACTGACTTAGAATATGATGGCGGGGATGATTAACAACGGGTCTGCTGATCGATGAGGAAGCGACTGGAGCCATGACCCGCACTATATGAGTCTGTTTGTCATGAACACATAGGATGCATAGTGTATCTGTTCTCCGTTTTATCTTTTTTTATAAATTTGGTAGTATTTGGTAGTGGGTGGTTCTCCGTTCTCTTTTATTAGGATTG
>QMTT01000005.1 GCA_003663565.1 Thermoplasmata archaeon | reverse complement strand
CGGCCCAAAGGTTGATGAGAGTCCAGTCAAGGAGCTCGTAGCCCCCGTGATGCTGGATCTTGAGGCCAACCTCCTGCACCACAGGAATACTATACTCGATCTCTTAAGTGCTAAGAGTGCTTAAAGTTAGCAAAAGTGGGTGCAGGAGGAAACGGTTCATAAACTAAGATATTAACACAAAAATAGGGGTCAGTTTTGCTCAGAAGTATTATAATTTTACTTAGATATTTTAGCTTATTGGTGATGATCATGCCAAAGAGCGCAGTGATCGTTGTTGATATGATTCACGACTTTGTGGATGGCAAGTTCGGATCAAAACAGGCTCAGAATATCGTACCAAAGATCAAAAACTTAATAGATAGGGCTCGAGAGAAAGGAGTATTAGTGATCTACACGAGGGATTCTCATGAGAAAGATGATCCTGAAATTTCCATATGGGGAGAACACGCTATGAAAGGCACCAAAGGATCTGAAATCGTAGAGGATCTTTCTCCCACAGCAAAGGATATTGTGATCGAAAAAAGAACATACGATTCATTTTATAAGACACAACTGGAGGAAGTTCTGAAAAGAGAGGGAGTTGAAGAGGTATATATAACAGGAGTCTCAACGGATATATGCGTCCTTCATACAGCATTTGGTGCCTTTATAAGAGGATTTAGGGTGCACATAGTAGAAGACTGTGTAGCAAGTATTAACAAAGAGGATCATGAGTGGGCTTTACGCTATATGAAAAGGGTTTATGGAGCAAAGTTAGTTAATTCGGAGGACTTGTTCAAATGAAGGGCAGATTTAATTCTGCAAGCTATGAAGAAATAAAGAAAGGACTAACAACAGACATATACTTCCTGAGAACTGTTAAGATACTTAAGAAAGAAGGCGTTAATCCAAGAGTTCTCGCAGAGTTCACAATGCATAGACCTCCAAGGAACTGGCCATGGGTAGTTTTTGTGGGATTGGATGAAGTCCTAGAACTCCTGGAGGGTATTCCTATAACACTTTACTCAGTACCAGAAGGAACCATTCTTCCATATAAGGACTCACAAGGCATAAAAGTACCTGTGATGTACATTGAAGGCAGGTATGCAGACTTTGCAATATATGAGACACCTATTTTAGGAATAATATCGCAAGCCACAGGGATCGCCACAAAAGCTGCTAGGATAAAGAAAATAGCGGGCGACAAGATTGTCCTCTCGTTTGGAATAAGAAGAATGCATCCCGCTATAGCTCCGATGATTGATAGGGCAAGCTACATTGGAGGTTGTGATGCTGTGTCCAGTGTTCTTGGTGCAAAACTCTTAGGACTAAAGCCCACGGGAACAATGCCTCATGCTCTTATACTCGCTTTAGGATCCCCAGAAAGAGCCTGGCTAGCATTCGACAAGCATATGCCAAAAGACGTTCCAAGGATTGCTCTTGTGGACACTATTTCAGATGAGAAGAGGGAAGCTTTAAGGGCTGCTGAGCTACTTGGCAAGAGGTTATACGGAGTACGCCTTGATACACCCTCGTCCAGAAGAGGTAACATGCGTGATATCGTAACAGAAGTCAGATGGGAACTTGACCTTATGGGATATAAACATGTCAAGATTGTTGTTTCTGGAGGTCTAGATGAAGATAGCATAGCGGAGCTCAGAGACGTAGCAGATGCGTTTGGGGTTGGTAGTAGCATATCCAATGCTCCTGCAGTTGACTTTGCTATGGATATTGTTGAGGTCGAGGGAAAACCCATAGCAAAGAGAGGAAAGCTTGCAGGAGCAAAAGTAGTTATGAGATGCAAGTCTTGTATGCGCTATTTGGTGTATCCTAAGAGCAACTTCGAAAAGACATGTCCCATATGTGGTGGAGAGCTTGAAAACATGCTTGAAAAATACATAGAAAACGGAAAAATTATAAAAGAAGTTGAAGATCCAAAAGATATCAGAAAAAGAGTTCTAGAACAGATAAAGGCTATAAGCTTAGACTCATATCCATAAAGATGTTATTTTTTGCTTTCTAATACAGATTTCTTTAGTTTCTCAGCACGTTCCTTTGCAGTGTATCCTGTGACGATATCCAAAAATCTATTATATCTCCTGAGTGTTTCCAATGCCTCTTCCTTAGTGTATGTCTCCTTTGGAGTGGTAGTTACCACAAGCGTCCTTTTATCCTTAAGATATATTTCTATCTTGGCAAGACTCCCAAAAGACGTATAATATTTTCCATCTCTCTCCTCAACGTACCCAAAGAAGTCTTCTATTATTTTCTTTAGTTTTTCACCTTCTATATGTTTGTAATGTCCTCTTTTTATTGGATACTCCCTAACCATAAGATCATCACCAATTGTCTTCACTAGCGTAACTAGCGTAGCTAAGAGGTCTTATAGGAGACATCCTAAGCCATGAAATCTCTGGAACATATATCTTTCTAATATCATCTAAACCTAATATAAGAGCAACAAGTCTTTCAAGGCCAAGTCCCCACGCAAGTACTCTTCCCTTAATGCCCAGGGGCTCTGTAACCTCCGGTCTAAATATTCCAGCACCACCTAGCTCTAACCACCTTCCCTTGAACTTCACAAAGATTTCAAGACTAGGCTCAGTGTACGGGAAGTATGAAGGTCTCACTCTCACGTCTTTAAATCCTAATCTACGATAGAACTCCTTAAGCACTCCTATAAGCATCCTTAGGTTAGCCTTTTCCTCAACTATTATTCCATCCACTTGTGTGAACTCAGAAAGATGTGTAGCATCTATGGCCTCCCTTCTGAAGACTCTTCCTATTATAAAGGCCCTGAGGGGAACCTCGTCAGGGTGTTCCGCAAGGTATTTTATCGTTACAGCAGTTGTGTGGCTTCTCAATAAGGCCTTTTCTGCAACTTTAGGATCCCACGAGTATTTCCACCCAATAGACCCAGTTTTTCCACCATTTTCATGAACTTCTTTTATTATAGAAGCAAGTTCACTATCGATCTCAAGCGTGAATGGTTCCTTCAGGTAATATGTGTCCTGCAGATCTCTTGCAGGATGATCTTGCGGAACAAAGAGCACATCCATATTCCAAAAGGCTGACGTCACGAAATCGCCTCTTATCTCCTTAAATCCCATTTCTAGAAATATCCTTCTGATCTTCCTTATTATATATGTCATTGGATGTATTCTACCTGCGTATACCATGCCAACATATCCTTCAAGTCCGTATCTTCTGAATTTAACACTTCTCCACGAGCCTGTTCTCAGCATCTCTGGTGTCAAGGCTCCTACTTCTATTTCAGAGGACTTTAGAACATCTTTACCAAGTTCTGTGATCTCAACTATGATCTTTGGTTTAGAAACTATTTTAATCACGTTTTTCCTCGAACTTAAGTCTTTTAGAAGCTTTTTATCTATACTTTCAATAGGGATACTACCTCTTTCCTTTATCTTAAGGAGTAGCTTTTCATCTTTGCCTAAAGAGTTTATAGCTTTCTCTCCTAATTCTGTAATGATCAAAACTTTATCTTCACCTTTTTTCTCCATTTTTGCCCAGCCCTTTCTTAGTACCCACCCGATCGCTGGAGATAATATCTTATTATCCATATCTACGAGACCTTTAAGATCCTTTATTGGAATCTCTTTTCTTTCGTACAGCACCTTTAGGATCTTCCTTTCTGGAAGACCCTCTTGACAGTACTTTACTCCTTCCTCATCAAGAATTACGTACTTCTCTTCGAGTTTTTTGACCTTAACAAGACCCTTTGTCTCTAGTTTTGCAATTATCGCTGCTGCTTCGCTCTTGTCTTTAAGCCTTACATCCTTGACAATTTCATCAATAATACATTTTTCAAGCCTTTCAAGAGCTCTTAAGACATCTAGTTCCTTTGGGCTAACAGAGGGAATTTCAGTCATATCTTACTACCTCTTTTATGACCTTTTCGTCTATCATAGACATTTTCTCACGAATATCTTTAAGCAATGATTCCAAAAGTTCTGCTGCTTCTCTTTTACAGTGACCACAAAGCCTCTCTCCCTTTAGACACTCTTCTCTGATTCTCAGGAGTTCAGTATCGTCTTCAACAAGATGATATGCGTAAAGCTCGTACACTGGACATACGTCTGGATTTCCACCATACTTTCTTTGTTCCTCTGCAGTAACTCTTCCTCCAGTGACTGCACGGAATACCTTCTTTTTAGCTTCTTCAATTTCATCCGTTAGAAATATTGCAGTCTCAGGCTTTGAGCTGGACATCTTAGATCCTGTGAGCCCTCTCATAAGCCTGTGATAGGTTGCTGAGGGTTTGAAAAGCGCAAAGTCATTCACTGGCCTTTCTATATTTGTAATAACTTTTTCAATAATATACTCATCTTCTCCATTTACTCCATAAACTTTGATAACGCCATATGGTATGTTTACATCCAAATCGCTATAACCGTACTCCCTCAAAACCTTTTCAACCTTTTTAAGCAATTCCTTCATACTTCTGTCACTCAAAGTTACCATCACACCATCCTCGAACTTCCTAACGTTAAGCACCCTTGACCTGTTCACGAGATCTCTAGATAGCCTTATATGAGGATCCTGATCGACACCTACCGGAACGATCGTTGGTCTTGGTTTATATCTCCTCCACTGAACGTGGAGTATGTCCCCTGCTTGTATTAACGGTACCATGACATGTCCAACGCTTGTCGATTCCTCAAATCCGTATATAGAAGCCATCTCTCCTAATTTCACTTTTGTTGCAAAATATATTGCCATATCAAGTATGTCTTTTCTCTTTGATTGAAAGTAGAACTCTGTTCTCTCAGGATCTAGCCCTAATGCTATTGCTGCTTTTACATATTCGTTTATTCCTATTTCATATCCTTTGCTAAGAGGCATTCCTCTAGCTGCCAAGGCTTCTAAGTCTGCTATTGTTATTATAGCATCAGCTCCTAAAGACTGGTAATATGCTATCTGTTCGAATGTCATCTTATGCCCAAAGTGAACACTCCCAGATGGTGAAAAGCCCGTGAGGACCACGAACTCTTCACGTTTTTTAATTGCTCCAAGAATCACTTCGAAACCCCTATGGCCAAATATAATACCCCTTGTGAAGAACCTGTGGGTCCTGGGTAACATGTCAACAAGCTCTGACATGGGTGATATTCCAAACTCCTTTATGAGTCTCTCGTAGTTTTCGTATACGCTTGATCCCCAGGGATCGATTCTCTCTGGCATCATATCACCTCAATCCAACTAAGGTTTAATGTATTCTACAGAAATATAGTCTACTTTTTCGTCCTCTAAAGAGGTCACAGCCAGGAGCAGTTTCTTATTTACACTATGGGCAAGCCTCACCATACTACTAATAGCATATGGTCTCAAATTGTCTTTGGATGTGACAACATTGACTAAATAATTAGAGTGTGTCTCATTTGGATTATCTTTGTAAACCCTGAAGTGAGCACCATACTTGAATCCAGATTTTACGACATGCCCTCTAAGCTTTAAATCTTTATATACGAGATATTTTGCCACAATGCTCTTATCATACATGTGAAGTCTTCTCAAGATAGTATCCATGATTTTCTGATGATCTGTGGTTATAATGCTATTTTCTCTGAGAAACTCAGTCTCTAAAGGTGAAAGTATAAGCATGCCAAATAACCTCTTTCCAAAGAACGTTTCCTCGAGTTCTTTACATGGTTGAGTCACTATCATTCTATCACCAATGAACTTTCCCTCAAAAGTACCTTCCGGGATCTCGGACATACCACCCCTAGGATCTACCTTCTTGACAGCATAATATACTATTTCTCCTTCTTCATCTACGATTCCTATGAGAAACTGCTTTTTGTTATATAAAGCACTATTTAGAAAGTCCAAAAGTTCTCCAACATTTATGTCTTCGTAGTCCGAGTAGAGTTTTATTCTTATCTTAGGAACTCCTGCTCCAGGCTTCTCAGACTTCTTCCAAAGTGATATATCATATGGCTCAGGACCTACATGACCTTTATACGTTCTTCTGCCAATAAGATCTATAAGAGCAAGGATCCTCTTAAATGTATTTGGATTTTCGGAGGTTTTATCCCAGATCTCATTTAACACGTTTTTCTTAAGCTTAATTCTTCCCATCAAGTACAAAGCTATAGTCTCCTCTGGTGAAAGCACAAGTTTACCGTTTTCTAGGAGGCCAAATCCTGTAAGTCTCCATATTTTCTTACATTGTTCTCCACTAAGAACAACTTTATTACTTAATAACGATACTTGAACCATCGCTGCCACCTATAAGTTAATTGTCACGCGCGAGCTTGGAAGTAACACTCTTAGAGGGATAAGATATTATATTTAGGTTAGCCTTATACTTTTAAGGACATCTCATAAAGCTCATATTACACGTCCTAAAAATATGTGGACTCTCTTACGAATTACGATTATAGAGGTGATTAACATATGAGTAAAAAAAGACCTGAAATAGAAATAAGAAGCACGGACACCAAAGAAGGCGTGGAAGAAGTCATAAGAGTACCACTCCCAGATAGGGATAACGGAGAGATGTTTGCTATAGCTAGGGAAATGCTTGGTGGGAATCATCTCAGAGTTATCTGTGAGGATAAAAAGGAAAGGCTTGCAAGAATACCAGGAAAGATGCTTAAGAAAGTGTGGATAAAAGTAGGAGATCTACTTATAGTTAAACCATGGGAGTTTCAGGATACCAAAGCAGATGTAGTCTTCCGATACACGAAAGTACAAGCATATAACCTCAAGAAAAGAGGCCTCCTTCCTGAAGTACTCGAGCTACAGTTAGAGTGTTAACGGTGAGAGGCACTCATGAGCATTGGATTTGAAGAAAATGAAACGTTGGAGGATGAGGCATTCGAGGTTGACGAAGAACTCTTGAGGCAGGTGTTCCCAAAAAGATTTAGGAAAGAAAAAACTATAGAGGACAGAGAGATAGAGAACTGGGTATTTGATAAACCAACGCTTATAGCGCTTGCAAAACTTATAAACAAGGGCTATTTATCTGAACTTGTTTCAACGATTTCAATGGGAAAAGAAGCAAACGTGTTTAGGGGGAAAGACTCTGCTGGTTTTCCTGTGGCTGTTAAAATCTACAAAAAGGACACTACCCTTTTCAAAGACATGATGCCATATATAGATGGAGATCCCAGGTTTAAGAGAATAAAAAAGAAGAGAGCACATATAGTTTATACATGGTGCCAAAAAGAGTTCAAAAATCTCCAAGAGTTCTACGAGATAGGAATTCCCGTACCAAAACCCTTTGCATATAGAGATAATGTTCTTGTCATGGAGTTCATAGGGATAGATGACCATCCAGCACCAAGACTTAAGGACATTGTGGTAGAAAACCCCAAAGAAATGCTTGAGTCTATAATAGAGGACATAAAGAGACTTTACGACAATGGATTCGTCCATGCGGATATGAGTGAGTATAATATACTTGTAAAGGATGAGACAGAGTACTATATCATAGACGTCGGTCAGGGAGTTCCTCTTGTACATCCTATGGCATATCGTTGGGTTGTGAGGGATGTACTTAACATTGTCAATTACTTCAATAGACGATATAAACTCGGATTAAACCCAAAAAAGTACGTTATAGATGTTATTGGCGAGGAAATACTTGCTAGTTACCTAGTGCAATAACATTTAACACCTTAAAAAGTACACCAAATTGTAATATAGTGTTATCTTATACTACCTATGTGATAAACGTATAATATTTGAGATTGGTGACATGAAATGTTCTTTCTTAAGGTACCTATCGAGCGTGTTCCAGTACTGATTGGAAAGGAAGGAAGGGTCAAGAAATATCTAGAAGAAATAGCCGGGATAAAACTATACATAAACTCAAGGACAGGAGATGTTACTATTGATCCACAGGATCATCCTTATGAAGCACTTAAAGTAAGAAATGTCGTTATGGCAATAGGCTATGGGTTCTCCCCAGAAAACGCAATGAAGCTCTTAAACGATAACTACATAATGGAGGTCATTGATATAAAGGACTTCACAAGAAAGAAGAGCAGAATGGTAGAACTTATTGGAAGAGTTATAGGAACACGTGGTAGAGCAAGGAAGGAAATAGAAGAGCTTACAGACACTAACATCAGCGTATATGAACACTACATTGCAATAATAGGAGAATATGAGAATGTAGACATCGCTAGACGAGCAATTGAAATGCTACTCAACGGATCAATGCATCAAACCGTGTATAGATTCATAAGAGAGGAGAAGAGAAGAAGGATGTATCGAGATGTTGGAGTATATGCTTACTACGAGATGATAAACAAAGAGCCTTGAGGTAGGGGGTTGTATCATTAGTATGGGTTTGGATTGATTATAGGGAAGAAAGATCACAAGTTCCTAAGTATCTGAGGCTTTTTGGTGCATATATTATTGTTGATAACCTTCCTGTTGGAGATTATGCTGTTAGTAAAGATGTTATCATAGAACGAAAGACAGCTGATGATTTTATCTCTTCCATAATAGAAGGACGTCTTTTTGAGCAGATAGAGAAACTGAAGAACGTAAAGAAGGCGTACATAATCATTGAAGGAGACTATAAAGAAGTACTATCATTTAGGAAGTTTTCAGACAATGCCTTTTGGTCATCCTTAATAAGTATAACAGAACAAGGGATTTTTCTTGTGTTTACCCAAGGACCTGAAGACACTGCAAGGTTCATTTACAACTTAGGAAGAAGAGTACAGATCCTAGGAACTCCGAAAGAAGGTTCCATAAGGACTTCTATATCTAAAAAGACCAAAAATGATTACCAAATAGCCATTGAAGTCCTAACATCACTTCCACATATAGGACAAAAAAGGGCTGCAGAGATTTTAAGGGTATTTGGAAGTCTAAGGAACTTCTTTTCTGCAAGACAAATCGATTTCGAAACTGTATTTGGAGAAGAAGTTGGAAAAAGACTTTATGACCTTATAAATAAAAACTTTAAGGAAAAATCCAAGAAAAAGAGCTTTAGCCTTCTTGATTTTGAAGACATTGAAAGAGGTTCGAAAGAAGTCTAGGAGGTTAATTATATTAGGCTAGGGTCACATACCTAATTCTTAGATGATGACTAGGAGGTGATCTGAGCTAAGTGCAATGATGACGTTTCAGCATGCTGAAGAGCCATCAGTGACCGGTATCATGTTGCGCCCTTTTTATTTGTATTGTTATATAATTTCAACATAAATGTCCATTAGCATCTGCATGCTCATCTAGTCAGTATCAGGGGAAAATCCCTATGGTATTAATCAAGCCATTCCCAACAATATTTGAGCTGTACAATAATCCACACAAAGGCTTTTACCTTCATAGCCTTTAGATCTTAGTACTAACCTCTCTACACAATATTAGCATTACAATACCTACGCTAGACATAAGGGATATTTAGGACGCTCTATTAGTTAAAGATACCTTAATACGTGGTCTGAACGACAATCAATTTACCATGCACCATCATGGCGTGCTTAAAAGAGTGATAGAGCCAAAACTTATATACAGGCTATCGCGTCTCACCATGCTCTGATGGGTCTTGCAGAAAAGCTCACTTTGCGAAGTATTAGCACAAAGTGGTCTTCCCTCATGGCAATAAGAGCACTGGTCTAAGCCCTGAGGGAATTTCCTAAATAAAAGACTCACACAATTGGACTTGGCAACCACCCATGAGATCACCGTAGTAGCGAGATGCAGGTGGTTGAGGTGGAACTCTTCCACCGCGACTGCAAAATATGCATAATAAAGGAGGAACGGATATGCGATGACACCTGATGAGAATCCATTTGATAAGTTTCTCCAGTCTAAGAAGAGTAAGATATTCAAGAATAAAGATGCATTACTTCACACTTATACCCCAGAACGTTTGCCTCACAGAGATGAACAAATAAACGCACTTGTGGATATCTTAGGAGTAGCCTTAGAGGGCTCTGTACCCAAGAACATAATGGTTTATGGTATGACAGGGAGTGGTAAAACTGTTACTGTGAAGTATAT
>QMTT01000004.1 GCA_003663565.1 Thermoplasmata archaeon | reverse complement strand
GAGGAGTTGAAATAGAGTCACTTGCAGATGCCCTAAAGGTTACATTAAAGGCCATAAAGGAAAAGGTTAACGACCCACCATATAATCTCATGCTTCATACGGCACCCAGCGATGGAAAACCCTATGAGTACTATCACTGGCACATAGAGATCATGCCAAAGCTCACGAGAATTGCAGGATTTGAGTGGGGCACTGGATTTTATATAAATCCAACCCCTCCTGAACTCGCGGCCAAAATATTAAGAGGAGAAGAGTGATAACCTTTGCTAAAGCTGTTTCATAAATAGTTAAAAGAATAAAATTTGAATCCCTTATTTTTCACAATTTTTAAACATTCTCAGAGCTTACTTTATTTTTGTCGTGAAGGATCTTCGACATGTGGAATCCTAAGCCCGAATGACTGCTGAAAACCCTCTAATGAAGTCAGCTTAACGAGGTTTACTGCTGACCAGAACGGGTGGAAGAACAGCGATAATTATATATTACTTAAGCCATTATCTCCCATGGCTATACTATTATATACCTATCTCAAATAATTAATACATGATTTCAAGGTGATCACTATGGGATTCCCAGAGGCAGAGGCAAGATTGCTCAATAAGTATATATGCATGAAATGTAGCGCAAGGAATCCTCCAAGAGCAAAACGTTGTAGACGATGTGGCTCAACTAAACTAAGACCAAAAGCTAAGGAACCTAGAGGAGGCAGATAAAGGATATATTGGTTATTTTGCTCATTAATGACGTACGAACGCTCGCGAATATTCATGAATGCCCACAAGGACAAGAACAGTTTCATAAGGCGCCAAAAGGAAGGTCTTCCATATATGCACTATGCTTTCCATAATTAGAGGTAGTATTTGTTCTAACGTAGCTTCAGAAGCTTGTGTACCTGAGGCAATACTCTTATGTTACCTCTAAATTTTTCTCCAAGCTTTTCAGACATTTTAATAAGAGATTTTATATTCACCCCCAGTAGGTTTCTGATCATAACAGGTTGGAGGACTATCTCTATGTTATAATTTTCTAACCCTAATAATGCATTCTCAAGCTCCTTGATGGATGTCTCCGGAAGAACTACGACCTTGACATATGTTTCAATACCACTTTTGACAAATGTCTCGATGCATCTCTTCTCATGAGATATTAAGGCCTGTGGATCTGGGTGCGCCCTATGTGAAGGGAGCTTTATATCCACAGATGCTATATCTATGTACTTAGCTATTTTCTCTGCTTTTTTATATGGAAAACATGCAGTCTCAAGAAATGTTCTATATCCCTCTTTTTTCACTTCTCTAAGAACTTCTTCTAAATCTTCTTGTATTAGAGGCTCACCTCCAGTGAACGATACTGAGTGCATGTCAGGAGTTTCTAGAGCCTTTATAATTTCTACTATGTCCTTTGGCGATATAGGATTGCTTATGTACTTTACCTCATCAGACATTATTATTTTAGCCCTTTTTGGAATTTCATATGCGTACTTTGTATCACAATATATACATCTCAATGGGCAGCCTGCAAACCTTAAGAACACTTGTCTCTTCCCCACATATATGCCTTCACCCTGTATAGAAGAAAAAGCCTCATAAATGTATGCCATGGGATTTCCCCACAGGAGCCTTTTTGATTAGACAGCTTTGTCTTCAATGCACGTCTACAGGAGCTCGATTTAAAGTTTATGTGCAATTTATAGATTTTTTCTATTTTTTTCCTCCAACCATTCCTTATACCATTTGGGATAATATTCATACTCTATTGGGTCTGGAATCCCTGCTTCCATAAAGCCTTTGAGTCTCAAAACACAGCTGTCGCATCTTCCACAAGCCTTTTCCCCACCTCTGTAACAACTCCACGTTAAGTGTAATGGTGCTCCTAACTTATATCCCAGTTTAACTATCTCTGCCTTCGTCATGTTTATTAGTGGTGTCTCTATCTTTATGGGTCTGCCTTCCACTCCTGTTTTCATGCCAAGCCTAATAGCCTCCTGCATTGCCCTTATGAACTCAGGTCTACAGTCGGGATAACCACTATAGTCTATTGCATTTACTCCTATGAATATGGTCTCGGCCCTCACAACTTCTGCATAAGCTGCCGCAATACTCAAGAAGATTATATTTCTACCTGGCACATATGTCGAAGGTATTTCACTTCCTATTTCTTCTGGCCTAGTTCTCGTAGGAATCTCTATTGTGCTATCTGTAAGAGCACTACCTCCTATTTCATCAAGAGGAACATAAAGCACTTTGTGTTCTAGTGCTCCTAACTCTTTTGCTATTTTTTTAGCACTCTCCACTTCTTTACTGTGTTTCTGACCATAAACTATTGTAAGTGTGTATATCTCATATCCCTGAGACTTAGCGTATGTAGCAGCTACGGTAGAATCCAAACCTCCTGATATCAAGCAAACAGCTTTTTTACGTGGCATGCTTCCTGACCTCCACCTTCATCAATGCATATTTCTATTTGGTATATTCCTCTTCTCCTAATTTCATCACTAAGCATTTCATAAAGTCTCTCCGCCACATATTTAGCCAATTCTTCTGCAGTAACAACCTCTATTGGAAGCACTTTTACATCTTCTTCTGGAATACACATGATTTTGTCATCCTTCTTTATAAAAACTAGACCATCCTCTCTTTTGGTCACTTTCTTCTCGGGAACTAGTACTTTATGATCCAATTCTTCGACAATCTTCTTTAATGCAGACTTCACTATGCTGAAATCCACAATCATTCCATCGTCAGACACTGGTCCATAGAGTTTAATGCTCACATAATAATCGTGGCCATGAAGCCTTTCACACTTTCCTGCACGCTCAACCCAGTGAGCAGCAGAGAACCTGATATTACGCTTCCAACCATCTATATATACATAGAACGTCATCTGAAACACCTCTGCTAACATAACTTTGCCTCATAGTATTTAAATGCTATTTCCTCTTCACAACAGTTATGTATAAGATATATAAAATTCCAGACGAGGCAGTCGAAATGAGACCCTTTAAGATAAAAGGAATTATCTCCAAAGGATTCGGGGAGGGAAAATACTATGTAAGTGCTTACTCCAACATTATTGCAAGGAATTTAGGATGGAAACCATACCCTGGAACCATAAACATAATCGTCAATGAAGCCACTTGGAGAACTGTAAGGGCTCTCGCAAATAAAAAAATAAATGGATTTAAGAAAAATAACAGGATCTTTCATGATGTATATTATGTCGAATGTGTCTTAAAAGGTGTTCGTGGCATAATAGTGTTTCCAATAGTAAGTAAGCATGGAAAAAATGTTATAGAAGTAATTTTACCGAAAAAAATAAACATAAATATGGGAGAAAATGTGGAGGTTTTAGTAATATAGCATCTCCTTTTCTATTTTGCTGAGATATTCTGAGGATGCCTTTACATCCACAAATAGTCTTGAAGCTCTCTCTACGTCTTCCGGCATGACTTCTTTTCTGCCTTCACTCTCTGCAATTATTCTCGAAGGAGTCAATAGTTGTACTTCATACCTCAAAGATCTTTCTGCACCAAGTTTCACAAGTCTTTCTAGTGCTTCATCATTTATTTTAACGTTCTCTTCTCTCGCCCTAATTCTTAATATTTCTCTTATCTCGTCCTCAGAATACTTCCTTGTAACAATTATCAAGAGCCTGTCCAGGAGATCCAAGGGCATTCCGTGTGGCGCCACGGCATCTGTACCGCGTATCTTTGTAACTCCTCTGTTCGTAGCGAAGATTATTATTGGAGCAAGTTCCTGCTCCAGTGCTCTATTGAGAAATGCAAATGTTTCTATATCTAATAATGAAGCTTCGTCTATGAAGAGAACCCCAGGTATTATCTCTGCACGACCTTCTTCTATCCACTCTTTAACCATCTTATCTACTTCCCTTCTTACATCTTGACTTATCTCTTTTCTCTGAACACCTCCAAAGAATATGTCAAAGAGTGAATATTGAGATCTGCTGTGCATTAAATCAAGCTGATGAAGCGTAAGTGTGTATACAAACTCCTTCTCCTTCTTTACTGGACCAGAAGGTACAGGCACGGCCTTCTCTGTGTATAAAGTTTCATCACCAATGGCGTCCTCGGCAACTCCTACACGCACAATGCGGCCACTGTCTATATCTATCATTATAATATCTCCTTCTCTTATTCCCAACTGAACAAGCTGTCTCGTATATCCCTCATCTAGGCTTAGTTTTTTCTTTTCATCCTTAGTAGCAAGCACAATCTTAGCGCTAACGGGAACCTGCATATATGGATTCCACGGTGAAGCCTTTGTTTGAATGTCTACTTCAAGCACTTTTCCCTCATAAACGTTCCTCTTTTCTCTCACTCTCACACCAATCGCACTTCTTATAGCCTGAGTGAGGAATTCTGTTTTCTTGATCTCGGCTGAATAAATCTCGGAAGCTGTTATTGGGACGAAAGGAACATCTTCACCAAGTTCTTTTGCTATAGCCACTGCTATAGCGGTTTTACCACTACCTGGTGGACCTGCTATTAGAACAGCCTTTCCAGAGAACTTACCTTCCTTTATCATTCTAACTATTATGCCAGCAGCTTCTCTAGCTTCTTCCTGCCCCACCATTCCATCAGCGGTATGCTTCGCCTTAAGCCCCTCCAGACCAAGTCCTTTTATATGAGAATGGGCATGCACTCTCTCGAATGTTCCGCCTATTTCACGTATCTCCATGACAATCACCAGGGCTAGTTTCCTAAAAGACATCTTGATTGTCTTCAAGAAAAACTCGAAAAACAATTTGTGTAAAAATAAGAAAGAGACATGATCACTCTATCTTTATCTTCTTTCCAGACCTTTTCTCGGACCCCTTTTTCTTTATTATGATATCTAGTATACCGTTCTTGTATGTGGCTTTGATACTGTCTGGATCGACGTCTGCTGGAAGCTCAAGTACCTTCTTATACTTCCTGTTCTCACCCTCGGCCTTTATGAGAAGCTTGTTTCCATCCATAACCTCGAGATCTATCTTGTCCTTGTCCACACCTGGAAGCTCGACTGTCACGTAAACCTTGTCCTTATCTTCTACAATCTCCACAAGGGGTTCCCTTTCTTCCTCAAGCTGCTCCTCAGTGATACCTCTCGGCATCACCTGCCTTGGAACGTTTCCAAAGGTCTCTATCCTTGGCTTTCCATCAGGTCCTATGGAAATTGTAAAACCGTAAACGACTGACTTCGGAGATCCAGTTCTTGCCATTTCTTCAAATCTTCTCCTTAAGTCATAAAAGATCTTGTTAAAGTATTCGTCTATTAGCGTCATCTCTTCCATGAGCTCTTCGAATATGTCCTCGAATCCGTAAGGTTCCCATGGATCCCATCTGCGTCTTCTCTTCCTCGGCCACCATGCCATATTTTCAACACCTCCTGATTATGATCGTGATCTTTGAAAGCGTCAAAGTTAATATGTATGTGGTTCTATATAAAAATTTCTATTTAGAAAAACATTCGTACTAAAATGTTCTTAAATGGTACCTGGTTATTTTCAAACTCAGTATGGAGACCGAGGAACGGTTAAGCATAAGTGCAAAAGGAAGCGCAACGATACTTCAAAACGTTATAGGGGGTCTTTCTGGATTAGTAGCCTTATTCTTCATTGCTAGGTATATCCCTAAGAGTTTTTACGGAATGTATGCCTTTGTGTTGTCATTGTATAACCTTTACCTCTTCATGGTAGATCTCGGCGTTAGCTCCGCATATATTAAAAAATATACGGAGCGTAAGTATTCACATGACGACCTTTTCAACACTTTCATGAGCATGAAAATAGTTCTGTCTGTGTTAATAGTCTCGGGATCATTCCTTTTAGTTTATGTCATTCTTCCGTATTTTGGCTATAGGCTATTTGATGCCACAACTCAAGAACTCTTCAATACGATGCTCATATGGATCCTCATTGAGGGAACTGTCCTTTCCGTTTTGGGATCTTTCATTAGAGCAAACATGTCCTATGTTACTGCAAATTTAATATCTTCAGCTGAAGCTGTTGCTAGAGCAATTTTACAGATAGCAATAGCCTTTCTTTATAAAAATAAATTGATAGGAGGCATTTTTGCTGCAGAAATGCTCTTAATAACGTTTATACTTTCTAGATTGCTGAACATGACTTTCATGTTACTTCTCTCAAGAAGATTGATCCTCAGATTCAAATTTTCTTTAAAATTAGAAATAGTTAAGGATATTCTTAGGTTCTCAATACCTCTTGCTATAACCGGTGCTGTCATAATCATATCAGCGAACATAGACAAAATAATGCTTGGATGGATATTTTCAAGTGCAGATGTCGCTGATTATAATGTTGTCCAGAGATATGCCAAGTTTATTTCAAATATTGCCATGGGAATATCCCAAATATTTTTTGTAAAGGTCTCAATAGATGCCATGAATAAGAGCATTCCCGAAATAGAGAAATATCTAAAGGAATGGGAAGAAACCATTGCTATTATACTCGCTCCGGCAGTTCCACTTGCCTACGCCCTCTCTGATAATTTGATAATAATATTTCTTAGCAAGCAATATGTAACGGCATCTAATACGCTCTTCGTCCTTGTGTTGACATATATACTTCTTGCAATAAGAAGTCCACTCTCTTCCACTTTTTTGAGCTTTAATAAGCAGTGGACAGCTGCAGGAATTGCCATATTTGCAAACGTTCTTAACGTAATACTTAACATTCTCCTAATACCTGTGATGAGAAGCTTTGGAGCGGCACTCGCGACTCTTATTTCAGTTGGTATTTTGGGGTCGCTTCTTACATACATTATGCTGAGAAAAATTGGCTTAAAGCACTTAGGAGTGCGCTCACATCTTTATCTCCTGTTAGGACTTCCACTATTCCCAATCGCTTACGTCCTCAAGCCATATCTTTATAGAGTTTTCACATTTTTACCAGCGGTTTTGGCACTCTACATAGCATATCTCATAGTAATGCGCGTCCTAAACGTCCTTGACAAGGAGAAGTTCGAAATTATAATGGGAATGCTAAGCATTAAAAACCTCAAAAGAACTTTCATCGATGAGCTTGAACGAATAAAGAACAACTCACAATGATCACTCCATTACATAAAGGAGGTGCAATATATTATGGCATTCAAGATCCCATACATACCTGAACCTCAGGAGATCATAGATAAGGCATTCAGTAGGGCTGTAAAGGCGAGTCCACCAAGAGCTAGGGATCCTCTTAAAAACAAGAAGAATATAGCAATAGTAAGAATTAGGACTGCACAAAGTGTTGTAGATAGTGCTCTTACTAAGATTATAGAAAATTATCCTGATCCCAGGAAAATGCACAAATTCTACTATGAACTCATAGATATATCCTTCGGAGCACAAAAGATAAGAAATGCACTAGATGGGATAAAATGGGCAAGGAGATTGGTCAACAGAATAGCAGATAGCCTAGTAGAGAAAATAAAAATGGCAAATGATGCTAAGACCATAGAAAGACATAGAAAAGCATTCTATGGACGCGTGGCTTCTATAATTGAGGACTTAGATGTTGACCTTTACATACTTAAGAAGGCAGGAGCCGCCATCTCAAGTCTTCCAACAATAAATCCTGAAGAACCTACTATAGTTATTGCTGGATATCCAAACGTTGGAAAGTCGTCTCTTCTCAGGAAGATATCAAGAGCAAGACCTGAAATTGCTCAATATCCATTCACAACAAAAGGGATAAACGTCGGACACTTAGAACTCGGATGGAAAGTGATCCAAGTCATAGATACTCCAGGACTTCTGGACAGACCCCTAGAAGAAAGAAACGAAATAGAACTGAAAGCAATACTTGCCTTAAGATACTTGGCTACAGTAATAGTGTTCCTGATAGATCCTACAGGTCACTGTGGGTATCCTGTTGAACCACAAGAACGACTACTAGAGGAAATAAAAGATATGTTTCCGAAGATACCAATAATAGAAGTCGAAACAAAATCAGACATATTGAAAAGGGACAACAATAGACTGAAAATCTCCGCTGTCACAGGAGAGGGTATCGAGGAACTTCTACAAAGGATAGAGGTGATATTGAGTGAAAAATCAAAGAAAAAAAGTATCTATTGTGATACCAGCTCTAAATGAAGAAGAAGGTATTGAAAAAACCATAAGATCAATTCCTAAGGAGAAACTAATCAGCATGGGATACGATGTAGAAGTTATAGTAGTAGATGGAGGGTCGAAGGATCGAACGAGGGAAATAGCATCTTCGCTTGGTGCTAAGGTTATAATCGAGTCCAGAAAGGGTTACGGTAGGGCTTATAAAACAGGATTTAAAGAGGCGTCTGGAGACATTATAGTCACTGGAGATGCTGATGGAACATACCCCTTTGAACTCATTCCAGAACTTATTAGAATACTTGAAGAGGAAAAATTAGATTTCATAAACACAAATAGATTCGAAAAAATGGAAAAAGGGTCTATGAGCTTGCTTCACAAGATAGGAAACAAGATACTAACTTGGACTCTAAGGATTCTCTTTAAGATAAAGATAGAAGACTCTCAGTCTGGGATGTGGGTCTTCAGAAAAGAACTCTTAAAGAAGCTAAACCTCACAGGAGATGGAATGGAATTCTCTGAGGAAATAAAAATAGAAGCATTCATGAAAGGTTACGCTAAAGAGATTGGAATACCATATAAGAAACGCACTGGTGAGAAAAAACTTAATAGTTTCAGGGATGGATTTAGAAATCTCGTATTCCTTTTCAAGAAGTGGTGGAACATTAGGAGGTCCTCGAGATGAGGGTGATAATAGGCGGTAAACCTGTTGAAATGAGGAGTGTCTGGGCAGAAGATGGCATAATAAAGCTTATTGATCAGAGAAGACTTCCAAGGGAGCTTGTCATATTTGAGGCAAAGACGTTAGAAGACGTCGCGTTTGCAATAAAGGAAATGGTTGTTAGAGGAGCCCCAGCCATAGGAATAACAGCAGCATATGGAATGGCTTTAGCACATGCTCAGGGAATTGATCCAGAACACGCAGCGAGTGTACTAAGAAATACTAGACCTACAGCTCATGATTTGTTTTTTGCTATAGATTACATGCTAAAGCACTATGATGAGGGATGGGAGGCTGCTGAACAATATGCAAACGATGTGATAGAGAAGGCCAGGCTTATAGGAGTTCATGGTGAACCTCTCATAGAAGATGAAGACAGAATACTTACGCACTGTAATGCCGGTGCCTTAGCTGTTGGTGATTGGGGAACTGCTCTTGCACCCATAAGAATGGCCCACAGAAATGGTAAGAAGGTCTTCGTTTATGTCGACGAAACAAGGCCTAGACTTCAAGGCATGTTAACAGCATGGGAACTCCTTAATGAAGGAATAGACCACGTTATAATACCTGACAATGCCGCTGGATACTTCATGTGGAGGGGAGAAATAGACCTCGTCATAGTAGGTGCTGATAGGATAGCTCTAAATGGAGACTTCGCTAATAAAATAGGAACGTATGAAAAGGCGGTCTTGGCTAAGGAAAATGGCATTCCATTCTTTGTTGCGGCACCTATAACAACGTTTGATCCAAACATTGAAAACGGTATGCAAATTCCTATAGAAGAAAGAAGTGAACAAGAGGTTCTTTCAGTGGACAAACCAATACCCCCTCCAAAGGGATCACGTGCTAGAAACCCAGCATTTGATGTGACCCCACATAAGTATCTAACAGGAATCATAACGGAATATGGGATAATATATCCCCCATTTAAGAAAAACATAAAGAAGCTATTAAAAAAGATCACTAAGTGAGAAGTCCAACCTAAGGGTTCTCTCTATGGGGGATGTTAGTGTGATCTCGTGGAATCTTAATCCCAGTCTCTGCTTCTCGAGGAGGATAATCCCGTAGGGATTGGCATTCATAGGCCCGTCATCGGGAGTTCTTCCCTCGAGACCTCCAATCCCTTCGGGGAACCATTCTGGTTAACCGTAACTTGTGTAATGGCTAACCTTCCCTCCCCTGGCTTCATTGGAGGGCTTTCGGGAGCATG
>QMTT01000003.1 GCA_003663565.1 Thermoplasmata archaeon | reverse complement strand
TCTCCTCTTGCGTGCTCATATCCACAGTAAGGACACGTTCCTTCAATGTATCTATCTGGAAGATAATTACCGCAAGATTTACAGTGCGGAACTTCTACCTCTTTCTCGTAGATATATCCACGATCTCTCAATCTCTTAATGAATGCCTTAACGAATTCCTTGTGATTCTCTGTTGATGTTCTCGTAAAAAGATCAAATGATATATGAAGCGCATTTAGTTCATTCTTAATGATTTCATAATACTTGTCCACGAGCTCCTTAGGACTTATCCCTCTCTTAGAGGCCTCTATGGTGATAGGAGTGCCATGTTCGTCAGTACCAGATACCATGAGTACTTTTCTTCCCTTCATTCTATTATACCTGGCAAATATGTCTGCCGGAAGTATAGCGCCAGCTATGTGCCCTAAATGCAGTGGACCGTTAGCATATGGCCACGCAACTCCTATGAGGATGTATTCTTCTGTATTACTACTAGTCATATTTATAGCCTCCTATCATAACTGTGGGTAAATTAATTGCCTAACATTTCTATAAGGTTTTCTTTTATGTAAGCACTCTTGAGCTGAACATACACATTTACGCGTGCATACATCTGTGGATAGCTTTCCCTAAGTATTCATATGCTTGTCGTGTGTTAAGCAAAGTTTTAAAATTAAAAGGCTATTCTTAAACTCGACCCTTAACACTTATGAACTACTCACATTTATTAAAGTGCACGCTTAGGGTACTACCCCTAAAGTGAGAATCTCCAGAGAGTTCACGGAGGGCATAGATCATGAGCACCAAGAAGGTTAGAAAGGAGAATCCGTATTTACTTGAGCTCGTTGAAAAACTAAGAAGAAAATACTCTGAGACAAAAGCTCCAATATGGAAAGCAGTAGCAGAAGAGTTGCTTAGACCAAGATCAATTAGAAAGGGAGTAAATGTAGGCAAAATAGACAAAATCCTTAAAGACGGAGAAATAGCGCTTGTTATAGGAAAAGCTCTCGGTGGAGGATATGTCACCAGGCCACTTGTCGTTGCAGCAGTAAGTTTCAGCAAAAAGGCTAGAGAAAAAATAGAAAAAGCCGGTGGAAGATGCATGAGCATCGAGGATCTTATGAGTGAAAATCCCAATGGTAGTAACGTGAGGATATTTGGCTAATGGGGTGTCCATAATGGTAGATAGATTCCTTCAAAACCTTGATAACGTCACGATTATCGACGCAACGGGTCACATCCTTGGAAGACTTGCAAGTGTCGTCGCAAAGAGGCTATTAAACGGAGAGAAGATAATTATCGTAAACGCAGAGAAGGCAATAATATCCGGAAAGAGAGAGGCTGTATTTGAGAGATACAAGCAGAAAAGAGATATAGGATCCCATAGAGGGCCCTTCTTTCCAAGGATGCCTCATCTCATCGTAAAGAGGACAGTTCGTGGAATGCTTCCATATAAACAGGAAAAGGGGAAGAAAGCTCTTAAGAATCTACGAGTGTACATTGGAGTTCCAAAGGAGCTCGAAGGAAGAAAGTTCGAGGAAATTCCAGAAGCTAAGAGAGAAGTCAGATACTATGTCACACTTGAAGAGCTTTCAAGATGGTTAGGAGCAAAGTTTTAGGGTGATGAACTATGGACTCATCTGTTGTTGAGAATATTTCCACAAATGATGATAACAAAACAAAAGTAGTAATTGCAACAGGAAAGAGAAAAACTGCCATAGCAAGGGCATATATAAGACCAGGAATTGGTAGAGTCTGGATCAACAGGAAACCCTTGCCTCTAGTGGAGCCAGAAATAGCAAGACTTACTATAATGGAACCTCTTGTCCTTGCTGGAGAGAAGGCCCTTAAAGTTGACATCGAGGTAAAAGTTCGTGGCGGAGGATTCATGGGACAGGCAGAAGCTGCAAGGACAGCTATAGCAAAAGGGCTTGTGGAGTTCTTCAAAGACGACGATCTAAAGAAGAAGTTCTTGGAATATGACAGGTCACTTCTCATACCAGACGCTAGGAGAAAAGAACCGAAGAAACCCCTTGGTAGGGGTGCTAGAAAGAAGAGACAGACATCATATAGGTGAAAAAAATGCTTATACCTGTTCGATGTTTCTCATGTGGAAAGGTTCTTGCTCCCTTATATCCTAAGTTTCTTGAGCTAGTAAAATCTGGCAAGACCCCCCAAGAAGCCTTCGAGGAGCTTGGTATAGACAGGTATTGTTGCAGGAGGACAATAATGTCCCACGTTGACCTTTACATGGATGTATTACCCTTTGGGGGAATAGTTAATAGACCCGAGAGGTTAAAAAAACTAGTACAAAGATATTTTAAGGATACTAAATAATAGAAATCACATAGATGAGGCCACACATATGGGGCCGTGGGGTAGCTTGGCATCCTTCCGGCCTGGGGCGCCGGCGACCCGAGTTCAAATCTCGGCGGCCCCACCAAAATCTATTTTTAACATAATTATGTTATGGTTTAAGCACACCCTATACTTCATCCCTTATCACAACTCATTTACTTCCTACAAATACTAATGTTAACACCTCCGTAAGTTACTATTCATGCAAGGAGGGCTCATAATGAAAAAATTCGAATATACGAGATACGAAAAAGCTAGAATCATAGGAGCACGTGCACTTCAACTATCAGCAGGTGCTCCACCATTAATAGAAGTCACAAACTTTGTGGAAAAGATGGATCCAGTAAAGGTTGCGATAAAGGAGTTTGAAATGGGTGTTATTCCTATTACTGTTAGGCGTAGATTGCCTGAAAAATGGCAATGAGAGGTGGTATGATTGTACATCTCAGATATAATCCTTAGGGAAATACTCGATAGTCGAGGTAATATAACTGTAGAAGCGGAAGTCTGGACTGATGATGGTGTTGTAGGAAGGGCTTCTGCTCCAAGTGGTGCCAGCAGAGGGGAACATGAGGTCGTGGCATTTCCTAAGGGAGATCCTGCTCTTGGAATAAAGTTCTTTATGGAAAATGTTTTTGATGAACTTGTAGGGCTATCAGTATTTGATCAGGATATAGTTGATGCCGTACTCCATGAAAAAGACGGTACTGAAAACTTCTCAAATCTTGGAGGAAATATAGCAGTAGCAGTTTCTCTTGCCGTTGCGAGAGCAGCGGCGAACACTCTTGGAATACCATTGTACATGTACATTGGAGGAAAGTTCGTTGAAGGAGTCCCTAGACCAATGGGAAATGTCCTTGGAGGAGGCAAACACGCAATAGGAGGCACTGATATTCAAGAATACTTAGCAGTAGCTCTAGGACCAACAATGACAGACTCCATATTTGCGAACGCAAAAGTGCATAAAAAAGTCGGAGAACTTCTCAGGAAGATGTTGCCTGGAGAGTCCATAGGAAAGGGTGATGAAGGTGCTTGGGTAGCGAAAGTATCAAATGAAGAAGCTCTTGAGATAGTTAAACAGGCAGTAGACGAGGTTTCTGATGAGGTAGGCTTTCCGATAAGGCTTTCACTTGACTTCGCAGCTTCAGAGCTTTATAAAGATGGGTGTTATGTATACAAGGATAAAAAACTTGACAGAGATGGACAGATAGCGTACGTTGCAGAACTAGTCGACAAATACGAGCTATACTCCGTTGAGGATCCACTCGAACAGAATGACTTTGATGGATATACAGAGCTCACGAAGGAAATAGGACATAAGTGCTATGTGATCGGTGATGATCTTTTCACGACGAACTACGAAAGGCTGAAAAAGGGTATAGAAGCGGGTGCTGCGAACGGGATACTTATAAAGCCAAATCAAATAGGAACACTTACGGATACCATAAGAACTGTCAAGCTCGCAAGGAAGCACGGTTATATATATATCATTTCTCACAGGAGTGGAGAAACAACTGACAATACAATAGCACATTTAGCTGTTGGCCTCGAGGCTCCGCTGATAAAGACTGGTGCTGTTGGGGGAGAAAGGATAGCAAAGCTTAATGAACTTATAAGGATTGAGGAAGAGCTCATAGGGTGGTAATGATGCCTGAGACGTTGTTAGTAAACGATAGGGAGTACAGAAGATATGGCGCCATAATAGGCACTAGAAGAAACCGTAGCTATGAGATGAGAAAGTTCATCTATAGGATCAGAAGGGACGGCTTGGCAATAATAGACATGAGAAAAATAGACGAAAGAATAAGGCTTGCAGCCAAGATGATCGCAAGATATGACCCTAGTACAGTAGCATACATTGGCGCTAGGTACTATGCCTCAAAGCCCATAGAAATGATTGCAGAAGTTACCGGTGGAAAAGCTTTTACAGGAAGGTTCTTTCCAGGAACATTTACAAACCCTAACTCTCCAGTTTATTTTGAGCCTGAAATCGTAGTGATAAACGATACTCATTATGACAGACAGGCCGTAAAAGAATCTGTTGAAATAGGAGTTCCTATAGTGGCGTTCTGTGATACTCACAATAGTACGAGCTTCGTCGACCTTATAATACCTGCGAATAACAGAGGTAGGCCAGCTTTAGGATTTCTCTACTGGCTTCTAGCACGCGAAATTCTTAAGGCAAGGGGGACAATAGCCTCTGATGAAGAGTTCCAGTATACACCAGAGGATTTCATGGTCAAGATATAATTACTCCCCACCAGGTATGACCTGTTGTTTTGCCGTTTCTAACTGTTCTTCTTTTTGTGTAATTTCGTAGAAAATAATGGAAAATATATAAAAGGGATGAAATCCCACAAGATCACACTAACTCCCCCATAGGGAGAACCCCTTCCAGGTATAATTTTAAAGATCTTCTTCTACGCTTTTCAGTTCCCATAACTTTATTTTATAATACTAGAAAGACATTATCCTAAAAGTAGGTAACTAGAGTATGGTGTTCAAAATGAGAAGACCCGCGGTTTCTGGAAGCTTTTATCCTAGTGATCCCCAAGAGCTTAAAAATCTTATAGAGCAATGCTTCCTGAACACAGAGTTTGGTCCAGGGCAACTTCCTAGAAGGGATCATGAAAGGGTAATTGGAGCCATAGTACCCCATGCAGGGTATATATACTCTGGTCCCGTAGCAGCGCATGCCTACAAATCAATTGCGAGTTCTGGAGGAGCTGAAACATACGTCATTATAGGAACAAATCATACAGGTTATGGAATACCAATATCACTATCCCCTGACGACTGGGAGATGCCCTTTGGAGTAATTCGCTTGGATAAAGAGCTTGCAAAAGAGATAATAAAGTCCTCAGGCGTTGCAGATTTCGACAAGTACGCTCACTACGCTGAGCACTCTGTCGAAGTACAGCTACCTTTTATTCAATATATTCACGATGTGTTGGGACTTGAGCCTCCTAAGATCGTTCCCATAGTGCTCAGTATCCACACAGATATAAAGATCCTAAAGGATCTCGCGAGAGGAATCTTAGAAGCTTCAGAAAAGCTCTCGAGAAAGGTCATAGTAATTGGAAGTAGTGATCTCAACCACGTTGGAAGGTTTTATGGACTTTATAGTAGAGATAAAAGCTCAGACGCATTTGGAGAGTTTCTAGATAAAATAGCACTTGAAAGAATACTAGAGTTTGACTCAGAAGGTCTTATACGAGTAGCTACGGAACACTCAATGACCATATGTGGAATCGGAGCTATAGTCACGACCTTAGAGTATAGCAAAATGAAGGATTCACAGACTGTTGAGCTTCTAAAATATGCAAACTCTTCCCAAATTTCTGGCGAAAAGGACTTGTGTGTAGGCTATGCAGCCATAGTGACACGTTAACGTACTGTACACGAGCGTGAGACTTATGTCTATAGTCACTAGCGCTCCAGGAAAGGTCATACTATTCGGAGAACATGCCGTTGTATACGGCGAGCCTGCTCTCTCAGCAGCAATATCTCTTAGAATCTTTAATAAAATCTCCATAGAAGAACATCCAAGTGAGAAGGAGATAAGGAATCCATATCTTAGGGAAATAGCAAAAATGTACAACGTGCAGGTTCATACAAAGACTTGGGGGAGCTTACCCATAGCCTCAGGTCTTGGATCGTCAGCAGCTTATACTGTCTCGACAATTGCTGGGCTAGATTTCATAATGCACAATAAGCTTGACATCATGAAGATTGCAAAAACAGCATTTGAGGTTGAGTACAACGCTCAAGGAAGAGCAAGTCCAAATGATACTAGTGTCGCCACATTAGGAGGATACATAATACTCAGTAGGAAAGTTCACGACGGGTTTTTATGGAAAATAGAGAAAGACAATGTCTTTTGGAATGTTCATAGGGTTCCCTTAGACCCACTGGATATCGTCATTGTGTACACAGGTAAGCCTTCAAAGACCGGAGAAATGGTTACAATGGTCAAAAGACTTTACGAGAAAAATGAAGAGATTAGAGCCGCAATAAGGAGAATTGGTGAGATTGTTCTCGAAGCAATAGACCTTATAAAATCTAATGACATTGAGTCTTTGGGATCTAAGATGTACGAAAACCATGAACTCCTGAGAAAACTTTGTGTATCAAATGAGGAGCTTGATAGAATAGTAAAAGTCCTCTCAAGATATTGTTATGGAGCTAAGATAACAGGAGCTGGCGGTGGAGGCAGTGTCATAGGCCTCCTCAAAGAGAATTCCTCTAAAAAGGTCATTGAGGCATTCAAGGAAACACCTTACAAGATATATATTGTGAAAACTGGCTCAGAGGGTGTTAGGGTTGAGAAACCTTATAATCAAACTTGGAGGTAGTGTAATCACAGATAAAAATCGTAAAGAGACTCCCAGACTGAATGTCATAAGGGAGATAGTAGGCATCATTAGGGATCATTTTGTGGTCTTAATACATGGTGGGGGGAGTTTTGGACACTATACTGCACATGAGGTTGGCTTGAACAAAAGACCTGTAAGCTTTGATGACGCCCTTAAGGTCATGAAAAGTATGGACAAGCTTTCGAGCATAGTTCTGAAAGTTCTTGATGAGTTTGGCATAAATGCACTTCTTCTGAGGCCGAGAAGTTTCGTGATAAACAAGGATCTAAAATTATACGATGTCTTCGATGATATGATCTACGCATATTATAAAAGAGGCTCCAAAATACTGACTCACGGTGATGTAGTAGTGGACATTGGGAAGTATCGTTTCTCTGTGTGCAGCGGTGATGTACTAGCACTCATATTTGCTAAGGTATTTAGACCAAAAGCTGTCGTGTTCCTAAGTGATGTAGACGGAATATATACAAAAGATCCAAAAAAGTACCCAGATGCTAGATTAATAGAAGAGATTTCTGGATCAGAGCTCGTGGGAAGTTTTGAGGAGCCAAAAGCGAAGGATGTAACAGGTGGTATGAGACTGAAGGTCGAGATCATAAAGGAGATTAGTAATATTTCTGATGTTTATGTCCTTAATGGTCTTAAATACGAGAACCTTAGAAAGTTTTTAGATGGTGATAACTTTGTCGGAACGAGGGTACGAAAGAAATAAAGAGGATATCATTGAACAGAGGAAGGAAGAACATGTAGCTCTTACAGTCTCGAAGAACACTGTTGCATCCTACAACTTTTGGGATGACGTAATCCTTGAACATAATGCCCTCCCAGAGATCGATTATGACGAAATAGATACGACAACAACATTCCTTAAGAAGAAGATAGGTCTTCCTTTGATGATAACTGGGATAACAGGAGGTTTCAAGAAGGCCAAAGATATAAACGCCTATCTTGCTAAGATTGCAGAAAAGTATCAGATACCTATGAGTGTTGGTAGTCAAAGGGCTATGCTCATTAAAAAAGAACTCACGTACACGTACTCTGTTGTTAAAGATTACGATATACCTCTAAGAGTTGCGAACATAGGGGCGCCGCAACTTAAAAGTTTAAGTATAGATGACCTAAGATATCTCGCTGATGAAATAGATGCACATGCAATAGCAATCCACCTGAATTATCTTCAAGAAATAGTACAACCTGAAGGAGATCGAGAGGCAAGGGGTGTTCTCGAAAAGATTAAAGAAGTCTCAAGAGAACTTGGACTACCAATAATAGTTAAGGAGACAGGAGCAGGGATCTCCAGAACTGTTGCGATGAAGCTTATAAAATCAGGGATAAGCGCAATAGATTCCAGCGGAGTAAGTGGAACGTCTTTCTCTGCAGTCGAATACTATAGAGCATTAAGAGCCCAAGATGAAAGAAAGGCCAACCTTGGAAGGCTTCTTTGGGATTGGGGTATACCCGCTCCTTTAGCGGTAATGGAGTGCAAAAAGGCCATCAAAAGTTCCCATAGGAAAGTATATATAATAGGAAGCGGGGGCATAAGACATGGTCTGGATATCGCACGAGCAATAGTCCTTGGTGCTGACATAGCTGGGATCGCTAGAAGAGCTCTTGATATGTACTTTAGAGGAGAAGATCTAGAACCACTTGTAGAGGAACTGAAAGCCGTGATGTTTTTAACAGGTTCAAGAACCGTTAAGCATCTTAAGGACGTCAGGTATTACATAACAGGAAGACTTGCTGATCTCGTCAAGAGATGAAGGTGAATTGTTATGGATGAAGAATCTGTCAAGAGAATCATAAAAGATCTCACCGAAGTAGTTAACAAGAGCTTGGATGATATTCTTCAAATAAAGGATCCAAAAAGATTCTACGAGGCTGTTAGATGGCTTCCAATGGCTGGAGGGAAAAGACTAAGACCTATAATAGCGATCGTTGTTGCAAGAATGCTCGGTGCAGAATTGGAAAAAGTATTACCTTTTGCCTTAGCTCTAGAGCTTACTCATAACTTCACGTTAGTCCATGACGACATAATTGATGAAGACGAATTTAGGAGAGGAGTGCCTACGGTACATATGGCCTTCGATGTCCCCACAGCGATAATAGCTGGAGATACACTCTTTGCAATAGCTTATAGAGAACTCTCAAAGCTTAAGATTGACGGAGAAACCCTAAGGGAGATCCTTAGGGATTTCTCTCAGATGGTCATAGAGCTCGCCGAGGGTGAATACGAGGATGTAGAATTCGAAAAGAGGGAAGACGTGAGTTTGGAGGAATATGTTGAGATGATCAGGAAGAAAACTGCGAGGATCATTCAAACAGCATGTTATGGAGCAGCTCTTATAAGTGGGCTACCTAAGAGTAAAGCCGAAATACTCGGAAAGTATGGCCTTAACATAGGACTCGCGTTTCAAATACAGGATGATATACTAGGCCTAATAGGAGACCCTAAGGTCACTGGAAAACCTGTAGGAAGCGACATAAGAAAAGGAAAGAAGACAATACTTATCATACATGCAATGAACAATCTCAAAGATGACAAAAAGAAAGAGCTTATGGAGATCCTTCGAAAGGAGAAGAAAACAGACGAAGATGTGAACAGAGCTGTAGAATTGATAAGATCTGCAGGAAGCATAGAATATGCAAAGGAAAAAGCTAGGGAATACTCCAAGAAGGCTATGGAACTATTAAAAGAATTCCCAAATAACGAATACAAAGAGGTCCTAAAGTATCTTGCGAATTACGTCGTTGAGAGGGTTAAATGAATTTTTATCAGAGCCAAGAGGTGAGAAGATTGGACATAGTAGATCAGGGCCTTAGGGACATAATTTATGCCTTAGCACTGAAATACGCTGTTAAGTATGGGGGAAAAACTAGTGCAAAGTCATTAGTGGGAAAGTTAATTGCCATAAGACCAGATATCAAGGCTCACATAAAGGATGTAATACCCCATATCGAGCGTATTGTAAATGAAGTGAACAATCTCACCCTAGAAGAGCAAAAAACTTTGTTAGAAAAATATTCTGAGATACTTCCAAAAGAAAAACCAAAAGAGGAGAAAAAGGCATTACCACCATTATCTGGTGCAGAAGAAGGAAAAGTCAGAATGAGGTTTGCTCCCGGTCCTTCAGGACCATTACATATAGGTCACTCGCGTGCTGTTGTGCTTAACGATGAATATGTGAGGATGTATAAGGGAGCTCTTATCCTGAGACTTGAGGATACAAACCCCAAAAATGTACTACCAGAAGCGTATGACATGATAAAAGAGGACGTCTCTTGGCTCAAAGCAAAATGGCATGAGTTTTACATACAGAGCGACAGAATAGAAATATACTATGAACATGCTAAGAAACTTCTCGAGATGGGAAAGGCTTACATATGTACGGAAGATCCTGAAG
>QMTT01000002.1 GCA_003663565.1 Thermoplasmata archaeon | reverse complement strand
GGATGCAAGAGCAGAAAAGTATCTTGCATGTTTGCCTGAGTTTAAAAAACATGGAGCAGATATATTGCTTGGAACTGTTGAGGGTGCCTCACCAAATCCTGCTACGAGCGGAATGCGTGTGCAGCTTGTAGATTTATTGAATAATTTTGAATGGTTATACTCTATGGAACCTGACAAACCTCTATCGGACAGAAGTGAGGAAAACCGACAGCTGAGAATGATGTACCCTGACTATTATTATGATTTATCTCGCCTGCATACCGCCCATTTAGAAACAGTTTATTGGTTAACTCCGAACTTTCACGGAGAAACTGTCGCAGAATCAAGAAATTATCTTATCAGAAATTTACACAAACTGTTTGGCGGTTCATCGCTTTTAAGACCTGTAATCGTAGAACTGCCCGCTGATCCGATCAGAGAAGCGGAAGATTCAGTCAATCGCGGTGGGAATACATTTATATTTAATCCTCTGGCTTTGAAAAACACACCAAATTCAGTTGCTGAGATTTCTGGCAAAGAGACTCGCAGATCTGACATGCTATGGGCTTTTATAAATCGACATTATTACGGTATGAAGATTATGAGAGCAAATTTTCCGGTAATTCACAATAGAAGCATATTTGTTGAAACAAAGTTAAGCATGGAAAAAACAATCGGTGAAATTCAGGGATCTTCAATCCATGCAGCATTAAAAGATTTGTTTGGAAGTTATGAACGACAAAAATTTGAGTTTGATGATGAAATGAAAACAATGGTGTGTGAGAAAGTCCGTCAATATTCGGATAAACGTCTTTCTTCATTCCGACTAAATTTTTTCCGAATACAAGGCCTTTGCAAAGCACTGAAAAAATTTGATCAGAAAGGCGAGATACGAAATTTTCTTGATATACTTTCAGATTTTTATGTCAACAAAACTTTGAATGCTATAACAAACGGAGTTCAGGAATTATCAGATGACCATGTAGAAAACTTTCTTGATTCATTGAAGACACAGATAGACAGTTATGCTCTTTCTGAACTGGATATTACATTTTTATATGAACAAAAGTCTGAAATATCAAATTAATGGGAGCAAAGATTATGACATTCGATCAATTTGACAATTGGTGTTTTTTGCCAACCTCATTGGGTAAATTCAGAATGTATGACACAGGAAACGAAAAAATTCGGATGATCAGTTTCGGGGATATCGAAAAGTTGGACAGATGCCCATTAATACGGGTTCACTCGTCCTGTATGGCTTCAGAGGTATTCAGAGCTAAAGATTGTGATTGCGCTGACCAACTATGGGAAGCGATGATGAAGATCGCTTCTGACGGGGCAGGGCTTATATTTCATCTTGATCAGGAAGGTAGAGGCCAAGGACTTTCCAATAAAATCAAGGCGATAAATTTAATGCAGCAACAAGGTTTTGATACTTACGATGCTTTTGTCACTCTTGGTTTGGAGCAAGACGCGAGAAGTTATCAAAAGGTTGTTGATATTCTTTTGCAATTGGATATCTCCGACATAAAACTCATCACCAACAATCCTCGAAAAATTTCTTTTTTTGAGGACAAAGGTATTTCGGTAATTGAAGTTATCAATACTAAGTCCAAAATTCGTCCGGAAAATCAGGATTATTTGCTCACAAAAAAATACAGGCTTGGTCATACATTTATTTTGGATGAAATATCTGAAAAAAAATATATGACGCTGACGAAAAAAAACGGGAAAACGTCGGAAGATATATATGAAAGAACAGACGAAATAAAATTTTATCAGAAAAATCAGCCATATGGTTTTTTCTCAAATTTTTCATACCATGCCGTATATTTAAAAAATAAAATATGGATGACATCTGAGCATTATTACCAGTCTCAGAAATATGCCGATACGGAATATGAAGAAAAAATCCGACTTGCCCCCTCACCTGCAAAAGCGGCAAGCATGGGACAAGACAAAAAAAATCCCATGAGATCTGATTGGGAAGATGTTAAAGATAATATTATGCGTGAAGTTTTGTATGCAAAATTTACACAGCATCCTGATCTGAGGAATGAACTGCTGAAAACATTTCCTCTGAAATTGGTTGAGCATACTGAAAACGACCATTACTGGGGAGATGGCGGCGATGGTTCTGGTAAAAATATGCTGGGTAATCTGCTGATGGAAATCCGAAGCAGTTTACACTGTTCAAATCCGGGATAAACAATTTTTGTCCCAACATGACAGAACGGAAAAAAATGTGTGGCATACTTTTATTTTATGGCCCAAAGGCAGAAACGCGTCTGAACAATAATATTTCCAGGATTAAACATCGAGGCCCGGATGAAACCGGAACATATCATCATGGCTTACTGAGCCTTGGTTTTAATCGCCTGGCAATAAATGACAAGAGTTCTTCAGGCAGGCAGCCTTTCAAATATAAAAACTTCGCAGCTGTCATCAATGGGGAAATATACAATCATAATGCTTTGAGAAATCAATATGACATCATGATTGAAGGAAAATGTGACACTCAAATTGTTCTTCCACTATTTGAAAGTCTCGGCACTGAAATTATTTCCGTTCTTGACGGTTTTTATTCCGGATTAATTTTCGATGAAAAAAATTGCGAACTTTTTTGCTTACGCGATTATATTGGAAAAAAGCCTTTGTTTATTGGCAAATCACGCACTGAAACTTTTATTTCAAGTGAATTGAAAGCAGTAACACATATTGACTGCTTTGAAATGTTGCCTAAAGGTGTTTCACGAATTAACCTTTCAAGGGCTGAAGCCATTCCTGTGAGCAAACACAAACTTCTTGAAACAGATAACGATAATGTCTCATTTAAAGAACTCGTTGAACAAGCTGTCGTAAAGCGTTTACCATCTTCAGATGAACCTGTCGGAATTTTTTTGAGCGGCGGTCTTGACAGTTCAATAATTGCCTCCGTTGTTGCCGCACATCGTAAAGATGCTGTTTATTATACTTTAGCGGAAAAAAATTCACAGGATTATCTTTATGTTAAGAAAATTGAAAAATATCTTGGACTGAACTGTGTAAAATATATCAGTCATATCGAAAATGAAATGCTTGTTTCTCTGGTTCGGCGAATTGTGTATGCCACTGAAAGTTATAATCCTTCCATAATAAGTAATGGAATCTGTTCTTATTTATTGGCAGAATCCGCACATAAGGATGGATTGAAAGTAATTTTATCTGGTGAGGGAGCAGATGAAATTTTTTGTGGCTATCATATGTTTCAACCAGAGGACAACTGGAAAGGTGTTCGTCAGAAACTCATTTCTGATATGTGTTTTACAGAACTTCGACGCATTGATCAAAGCTGCATGGCACATTCAATTGAAAACAGATGCCCATTTTTAGACAGATATGTCTATTCATTTGCATCCGATCTTCATTATAAAGACTTTTATCATAAATATGAAGGTCATCTGGAAAATAAATATATTTTAAGGAGGTCTTTTGAGGATGTCTTACCCGTGGAAATCGTACATCGGAAAAAGATGTCTTTTGATGTCGGAAGTGGAATCAGAGCATTGATTGTCCGTCATTTAACCAAAGAAGGAAAAACGGAGAAGGAAGTATTGAAGGCTGTTTGGAAAAATATTTTCAATGCAGATTCTGATGAAGCCTATTATCATTCATATCCTGTCTTTGACAATGTTATAGCAAATCGTGGAGAAACACATAAATGAAGTCTGCGGATTCTAATTTCACACAGGTCAAATACGTCGAAAGCCTTATGCTGGAAAAATTTAAGACAGAGCCTTTCCACAATTTGTATTTTTTTTACAAACAAATACCAAAAACCCTGAAATTTGGCGGAACCTGCTCTGATAAAACACTCAGTTTTTTCTACAAATTGTCAGAGATTGGTATTGAAGCGCATTTACATTCAGCATTTATAAAAAATAAGGAAATTCACCGCATGGTTTCCGTCATTATTGATGGGAAAACATATTATGCTGATGTCGGAAATGGTTGGCCTTCCATAAAATTATTTCCTGAAGATTATGAGATTGAATACACATGTTACGGACTTATTTACAGTACTGTCATCAATGAGAAATCTTTGGATATATATCTTACAAGAAATGGGCAAAAATACCTTTCAGTTGTCATTCCGTTTCGTTCCAGGAACCATGAGGACATAATGGATGATATTAAAAACAGGTTTGATGAAAAAAATGTATATCCATTTAGCCGGGGAATTCGATTTTCTCAGATCATTCATGAAAACTTTTTATTTTTAAGAGATGATACCCTTTACATATATACAAATAACAGCGACGTGACAGAAATTTCCGGTTTGGATCAAAACAATCTCCCTGCAATAATTAAACAGTATTTTAATTTCGATGTTGGTAAAATGTTAAAAAGTTCTCAAATATGAAGCCGAATATTTACATGTTTCACAGAGTTGAACTGGGGCAAAAGCAGAATATCGCCGAAATATATTACAGCAGAGGTATGGTCCATAAAACAGATGAAATATTTCTTTATATTGACAGGCTTTTAGAAAAAGGTAAACAATTTGGAAGTATTGAACAATGTGCAATTGACACTCAATATTTTCATCTCAGTTTTGATGATGGTTATAAAGAACACTTAATCATTGCTCATAAATTAAAAGAACGGTATTTCATAGAAAAAAATAAAGCAACTTTTTCTATAAACTGTGGAAATTCATATACCCATGAACACACAGGAATGGATGTTATTTATGCTGCGATTATGAGTAGCAATATTAATAAGATAACCTCATTTTTCGGAATACCCGAATCGGAAAAAAATCTGAAGGTGATAAAGCAAAAAATAATCAGGCAATCTCCACATCAGTTAAAAGAAATACCTGATATAGTGCCAGGACTGAACAGAACACTTTCCTGCATATTTCTTGAAAAAGATGACATCAGAGATATCTCAAAAATTTTTAATATTGCATGTCATGGCATGACACACAGAGATATGACAAACCATATTACGGATTCCGAAATTGAAATCCAATCTGCAAAAAGACTGCTTGAGCATGAGCTGAATATTGATATTGAGACTTTTACATATCCGGAGGGAAAAAATAATAATCAGCTACGAGAAATTTGTAAGGCCTGTGGATTTCATAACGGCTTATCAATCAGCCACCGCCCAGGCAATTCTTTTTGTATTGGAAGAAAAATTATATAACGCAGCCAAGTATTCAGCAGCTCGAAAAGTTCTGAATATTCCGATTCGATGGGAATGCAAGTGCTTAATTTAATAAGTATTATAAATCCTTATTAAACCAAATCCCTGTAGTTTCACGGTGTGAATGAGAATTTTCCGATCTGCTGATATCAGATATGTGGAGAGATGAATGTGTGAACAAAAAAAATTGAAAGTATGGGTTACAGGAGGATATTTTGATAATTCCGGAGAATGCTTTATACAGGAAGTTGATATTTTACAAAAGACAAAATCGGATGTCATCCGATTCATTCCATCTGATAATTTACTTATTCCCCGAAAAGGTTTTACAGGTGCCACCTGGATGAGTGAACCCGGGAAATCTGATCTGTTGGTTTGTGGTTTTTGTTCACTGTTCCGTTTTTCCCCTCCGCATTGGAATTTTTCCGGCGTTCTCCATCAACCATGTATGAATGACCTGCATCATGTTGCAGTAAATGATCAAAAAATTTTTATTGTGAATACCGGCTTGGAGACAATTGATATTTTTGATAAATCAGGGTTTTTTACAGGCAGTTATTCTTTTCATCCTGCATGGTTTAACAAAGAAAGGCAAAATGGAATAACGCCTTCAGCAGAAAACAGGTCTTCATCACTAAAGGCAGGATGGCAGGAACATTCGTTTTCCATTACAGATGCTCCACCTTTGGCAGGTTACTATCAAGGTGGCAAAGGAAGTTTCCATCAAAAGTTTCTCAGAGATTTTGTTCATCTCAATCATGTCACTGTACTTCCAAATCAGATACTTGCCACCAGTCTGTCCCATCAATGTGTATATAATGTGTGCAATTTTAACAGAGTAATAGAACATACGCCAGGCTATCCGCATGACGGATTGGTTCATAACGGGAATTTTTGGATAACATGTGTGAATGGAATCATTGTGGCATACAAAATAGAAAATGGAATCGTCACCAATAAAATTACCTATTTAAAAAATATATTTGAACACACTGAACACAGAGGCTGGTGTCGCGGGATTATGATACAAGATAAGTATGTTATAATTGGAATAACAGAAATAAGAAAAAGCACTCAGCATTATTGGGCATCATATCCTTGGGATTCAACAAAAACTGGGATTATATGCTGGGATTTTTTACACAATGAGCCTGTCAGTTTTGTGGATTTAACAGAAAAAAGACAGAGTAAAATATTTTCAATAATTAAAAGACCCCATTATATTGCAGTACCGACCAAATAAGTTTTGATATGTGTATTATAATAAGGCAACTTGTCAGAATTAATTTGGTCAAGCAGTAGTCTGTACCTGTTTAGGAAATTTGTAAATAAAAGAAGGTGATTGATGAGCCTGAACTGGGGCTGACCACAAATTTGAGCGTAAATCGCCTGTCCGAAGAAAGCCCGGGCCAAGACCCGGCATTGCAGCACAATGCGGATATGGTCTGACAGGAAAAGGGCTTGTCAGAGATATTCCCAGAAGATTGCGGGATTCATTGGATAATGGCGATAAATGTGACATGATTCTGGTATTTGATGATCTGGATTGCAGAGATTTTTCCCAACTTTCCCTTTTCCCTTTGCATTTCCTTTCAAATTGCAAATTTGTTTTACATTGCCTGAACATGTAGAACAATTTTTCAAATTGTTTGAAAAAAACAAATTGCAAATTTGTTTTACATTGCCTGAGCGCGTAGAAAATTCTGCAAAAATATACGGAAACAACTTACCCCGGGACAGAAAGCCCTCCTGAATACTCTCCTCACCCCATTGATCCTTTTTTTAAAAGGTAATTCAGAAATCGGACAGTTTTATGAGTGAATCCGAGCGTATAACTCAGAGGACAGATTGAGGCTGTCTCAGTGCCTGGGTAGCAAATAAATACAGTTGAATACACCCTCCGCCCCATTGACTCATTCTCAAAGATGAAGTAATTTGGGGTCGAAATTCGGGCAGGGCTTGAAACGGTTCAGGCCATGTAATTCAGAGGGCGGAGCTATGTCTGTATGAATTCCTGAGCCGAAGGTGGAAAGCCGGGGAATAAATTCCCCGGCTGACAGCTCAGGTACGCTAAAACGCACTGTGAATTGTTTTTTTAGTGCTGAATTCATTTTGGATGAATTCACGGGGCGGAGCTGTATCGGTGCGAATGCCTGACATGAAGGTGGAAAATGACTACCTTTGAATACATCTTCCGCCCCATTGACTCATCTTCAAGGATAAAGTAATTTGAAGTTTGGGCAAGGTTTGAAACGGTTCAGACCTTATAATTCAGAGGGCGGAGCTATGCCCAAAGGGGATGCCCAGATGATTTGCCCGAAAGGTGGGAAAATACTCCCCCTTAAATACTCTGTCTGCCTCTCCTCATGAAAGCGGTAATTTAAGTCTCGAACTTTGAAAATGATTTCTCAATTTAACTCAGAGGGCAACACCATGTCCGGGAAATTTAAAACATTTCCGCAACCTGAAAAAGAAAAAATCCGGTCAACCTTGTCTGAGAATATGGCAATATCGCTATCCGCTCTTACTCGCTATGCGATTTACACCGTACTCATCTTTACCCCTCTGGCCAGGGGATCTGTTCAGGACTGGGCAGTGAGCGTCATTCATATCGTAACCCTGACCGCCCTGACCGCCTTTTTATTGGAAAGGAGTCTGACCTGGAAATGGAAGCGGATCAAAACGCCTCTTGACAAACCGATTTTTGCTTTGCTCATCCTTGTCATACTTTCCACTATTTTTTCAATGCATTTCCGCACAAGTTTTCAGGCTCTGATGCTGTTTGTCAATTATATTGTCATATTTTATCTGGTTATTCATACAACTCGCACCAGATCGCAATTCAGACAGCTTATCTATATTATTATAGGAATGGCGACATTCCTCTCTTTTTTCGGATTTCTCAAATTATTCGGAATCAGTCCTTTTCCCTGGTGGAATTACACAGACCTCAGTCAGAACAGTCATCGGCTGGCATCCACTTTTGGCAATCCTGACCATCTGGCCGGCTATATGGAAATGGCTCTTCCTCTCATTTTGGGACTTTTCCTGAAGGATTATAAAGGAGGCAGGCTCTTTGTGATGATATGTCTGACGATTCTTATGTTGGCAGCTCTGATTTTATCGCTCTCCAGAGGGGGGTGGATCGGCTCAGTTATCAGTCTCACCTTCATGTCTCTTGTCCTTCTGACCAATCGCTATTTCAGACACAAAGGATTTCTCATAAGCGTGACAGTCGGATTACTGGCCGCTGCCCTGATCGTTTTATCCAGCACCCCCGTGGTGGAAAGATTCCGAACGATTCCGGAACAAAAAGAAATGACTGTTCATGGCCGGGTGACAGTCTGGAAAGGAGTTATAAAGATGATAGACAGCAATCCTTTCACAGGAAGCGGTCCCGGAACCTTTGCCACTGTCTTTACTCAGTATCAGCCACCGGGATTAAAGAACCATTTCAGAATGGCTCATAACGACTACTTGCATTTTATCTCTGAAGTGGGATATCCCCTGGTCCCTGTCATTATCTGGATGATGATTATTTTTTACAGGAGAGTATTTAAAAAACTGAGGCATCGGAGCCGCCTGGTTCGGGGAATCAGTCTTGGGGCTATGTCCGGAGTGACAGCAATCCTGATTCACAGCATCGGTGATTTCAATCTTCATATTCCCTCCAATGCCCTCCTTTTTAGCGTATTGGCCGCACTGGTAATGTCCCGGGATCCGAATCTGAGATCACGTCATAAAAGCCGGGTTTCTTGTCAAAAAATCATGTTGACAAGGCCATGAACTGGTGGCGGAAAAGATGACGGATGGTGAACTCGCCCGTAAATGAATGTCCGGGTTCAAGTTCAAGGTAAGAAAGGATTTAAATTAATGGAAGTTGTAACGCCGCAATTTAATAGCATAACAGAAAAATGAAGTGCGGAGGATATAATGACTTTACAAACAGTTCGTGCTATATATAAAGATAAGCAACTGATCTTTGCAGACCGGAACTTGGTCCCTGAGAACGGGGCAGAAGTGGTTATCACCTTTATTAATACATTAGGGCCGGAGATAATGCTGGAGGCGGATCCGATTCGGGAGCTGCGGGGACGTGGTAAGGGTGAAAAACTTGTCGAGAGACTGTTGCAGTCAAGGAGAGAGGATCAGAAACCCCTGCCTGGCTGACTTTAATTGAAGACGAAGCCGGTGCGGATATCGTACAGGATCTATTGGAAAAATCAAAAGCTGGTGAGGCGGTCATATTTGTTTCGTTTATGAGTTTTATGGAAGTGTATTATATCACACTTCAGGAACGTGATGTAAACGAAGCTCAGGCGCGTGTCAATTTAATGTCCCCCTGATGATTCTGGAAATCATCGGATGTGATCTGGAGCTTGCAGAAGTTTATGATAAAACAGAAGATATCTAAAAAGAGCAGTTGAAAAAAAGAGGTGCGGCTTTATGCGGCCTGAGCAGAATCGCCGGGTTAGGGCAAAATAAAGGTAAAGGGTGATAAATTCAGTCCCCGGCAATAAATTACCGAGCTATTCCCGGTTGTACCAGGGGGACACAAAACAATCTTTGGGATTTGCCTTCCTGACAATGAATGGCCGGGCTATAGCATACGATACGTTCCCAGGCGGAGCCTGGGAACGAGTACTTTATACAGGGCTTATTTTACTTCATAAGTAAACTCATCTTGCAGCTTCTTGTCGCCGGCCATAACTTTGGCTTTTATGGTATAAACACATTTGGCTCCCAAATTGACATCTGCACCGCAACCGCCTTTCATGCCCATGCACATCAGTTTCTGCTTGGAATCTCCAGGTCCTGTCACGAGATACCCCACTTTGCCTTTCTCCATTTTGTGACCGTGAGCATCTTCAATGAAAAGCATCAGATGATGGGTATCCTTCATTTCCGGCATATTTTTCATGCCTTTCATCTTTTCCTTCATGTCAATAAGATGATAGGCCAGCTTATGACCG
>QMTT01000001.1 GCA_003663565.1 Thermoplasmata archaeon | reverse complement strand
TTTCATTAATTGCCCCTTTGGGGTATTAGCAGATTCCTGCAGTGGGGGCCTCCATACTAGCCACAACAATTACACAATCCCTTCTATATATTAAACTATCACAAAAACAGCTTAAAACGGCATATTTCGTAGAAGTTCCTCAAAATCTTCTTTCCATCCGGCGTATGAGACACCTCTGGATGAAACTGAATGCCGAATATGGGTAGCCTCTTGTGGCGCATTCCTTCGACAAGACACACATCTGATGTCGCTGTTAGGAGGAACTCTTTTGGAACATCCTTTACTTCGTCCATATGTGAGGCCCAAGCTGAGATTTTGTCTGGAAAACCCTCAAAAAGATACTTCTTCTCTAATATTTTTATCAAAGTCGATCCATATTCGCCCTTGGACCCTTTTCCCACTTCAGCACCAAAATATCTACCTATTATTTGATGCCCAAGGCAAATGCCAAGTATAGGAAGATTATGTTCAATGCAGTACTCTAAGTAATCTTCTGAATACCCTGATTTTTTTATATCAGGACCTCCACTGAGTATGATTCCAATGACATCTGATGTTATTGCTTTTTCAGGGGGAATTGTGTTACTTACGATCTTACCCTTTACGCCAATTTCTCTAAGACTTCTCCAAATACGGTGAACGTATTGTCCTCCATTGTCTACTATAATTATCTCCATGAACTTCATCACCCTACTCAAACTCTATAGTTGCAGGAGGCTTGTTTGTTATGTCATAAAGTACCCTTCCAATGTGTGGAACCTCAGATGTTATCCTAGATGAAATACGTTCAAGGACCTCCCATGGGACCTTTGAAAAGTTTGCTGTCATTCCATCTGTAGAATTTACTATTCTTACAGCTATAGTCCACTCATATGCTCTTATATCTCCTCGAACCCCTACCGTTCTTATTGGTAATAAAACTGCAAAAGCTTGCCAGAAATCTAATCCAGTTTTCATCATTTCCTCTTCGACTATTTTCGTAGCTTTTCTTACTATTTCAATTTTTTCAGGGGTAACCTCTCCAAGGATTCTTACAGCAAGAGCAGGTCCTGGAATAGGCTTTTTATTGATTACATATTCTGGGATTCCAATATAGCGTGCTATCTCACGTACTTCATCCTTATAGAAGTTTTTAAGTGGCTCTACGATCTTAAGCTTAATTTCCTTTGGAAGGCCTCCAACATTATGATGGCTTTTTATTCCTCCTTTACTTTCTATCCAATCAGGAGCTATTGTTCCCTGTATGAGGCACTTTGCACCATGATCTTCAGCTATTCTCTCAAATACTCTTATAAAAGTCTCTCCAATAATTTTCCTCTTTAATTCCGGGTCTGTAACTCCTTTTAAAGCTCTGAAAAACTCGTTCGATGCATTGATTATTTTTACTGGTATGTTTAGATCTCTCGAAAGCTTTTTTATGTGTCCTATTTCTCCATAAGGAAGAAGTCCTGTATCTACGAATACTGGGATTACTTTCTCCCCCAGTGCCTTCCTCGCGAGTACTGTGGCAGTAGTACTATCAACTCCTCCAGATAATGCTGATATAGCAAGATTAGATCCAACCTCTTCTTTTATAAATTTAATTATCTCATCGACTATCACGCGAACGTTCATACATATTTATCAAAAATAGTGTAATATATAATGTTATCCTATACATAATTTTACAATAAAATGTACATAAAGGAAAGCTGTGAGACTCTAGAATGCGGTAATTGTTCGTGTCTGGAGAGTGCTCTGTTGCAGCAGCGATAATCTCAAGAGTATTAAGGGTTTTCGATGGTATTAACGTGTCCTTTATGTTCTTTTGATGAAATAATCTTAAAGCCATGAGCTATTGTCATATAATAGTAAGGATCTTGTTTACATCTACGATGAATATTACTTTGTTATTAACCTTAGCAGCACCTATAATATAGGGATTCAGTGTTTCTGAGACATTCATCTGAGAATCAAGTATTCTTTCGCTAATATCTGTAATTCCTAATATGGCATCAACCTTTCCAACGAGTCCTCCGTTGGATGTAGTAAGGACTATGAAATATTCTCCAGTGCTTTCTTTTCCTTTGAGAAGCTTCCCAAAGTCCACCACTGGATATAAGGTTCCCTTTATGTCTACAACCCCGAGAATGTATTCTTTTCCAGAGTAATATTCCTCAATCTCTATTCTGAAAAGAGCTTGTCTTACATACTTTATGTCAATCCCATATATGCTGTTTCCAATGGAGAACGTAAGGATCTTCATGGCGGTATCACCATGTGTATAATTGCTTATTTATAGATGGGTCTTAAGTTTAGCATCCTTCGTGCATATTCTAGTGTGCCCTAGAATTGGTAATAAGCGTTGTGCATAATAAATTATACAAGAACATAATAACATAACACTAGATTGATGGGTATGCAGGGTTACAAACTTGTTGATCTGTTATCCCTTAAAGAGTCTCTGCTTAAAGATCTTAGGAAGAACGTGGACATGAAAAAAGTCAAGAAGGATGAACATAGTAGGAGGAGACCGATCTTTTGCGGGATGACAATACATCCAGGATATGGATGTTCGCTGGGATGCGTTTACTGTTATGTTTACGATATGGGGATAACCACGGTTACACAATCAAAGCTCTCTGGAATGGAGCTTGTTTATGCCTTACTTATTAATAAATATTTTCTTCCTAAGGAGACTCTCATAGCTGTGGGATCGATAACAGAACCATTTTTACCGCAATTAGAGGAGAAAACATACGAGTTCATAGAACATGTCTCAACATGGTTAAGAAATCCCATTCAAATATCAGCAAAGTTATGTCCATCGGATCCTTATAGATTGCTTAACTTTGACAAGGATATCAGCTTTCTCATGAGTTTTTCATCATATTCTGGAGTACTTGAACCTAAAGTAGCAGTTAAAGACAGGGTTATGTGCTTAAAAGAACTCAGTAATGTCGGAATAAAGACAGTAGGATTCATAAGACCCATAGTTCCGAGAATAACTGAAGAAGACATAGAAACTCTGTTGCAAGGTCTGAAAGATGCTGGCGTGCAGGGTATAGTGTTGGGATCGTTAAGGGTCACTCCACGTGTTTTTAGAATACTCTCAGAGAGATTTAATTTAAAAGATGAGCTTCTCAAGAGGATGTTAAGAAAGGAGTTCAAAGACAAGTCCGATCAAGTTTCAGTATTTACTAACGATATAAAAAGAAAAATAGAAAGTATTGCGCTAGACGTTGGTCTAAAAACCTTTCCATTTGCTTGTTCAGCGAATATAATCTCTCATGGAATGGGTTGTAATCTGTGCAGTCATGGACCTTGTGGAAACTACACGCTGAGAGACGAGGTAAGTATTTACGAATATTTTGAACATAGAAAAGTTAAGATGGAAATCCTTGAATTCTCAAGGAAGTGTATTGTCATCGAAGTGTCAAAAGGACGTGTTCGCTCCGAAGACAGGATGATTCTTGAGACGTACTATAAAGTACCCGTAAAAGTTAAGTGATGTTTAACGTAAAAGAAAAATTAGAAACTTAGGAGATTAACACAAAGGGGTTCAGCGGATGTCCGCATTGATGAGCGAGCATCCGCCTTAGGGCACATCAGCCTCAACCATCGGGAGCAAGTCATTGGTCTCGCCCCCATTCAGGGTAACCTTGCTCCCCCTTAGGATTGGAGGATTAATTCCTTCCAAATCTTCATTGGGGAAGGAAAATCCCACATCCTTGGGTATGGGCTTATGCCTGTCCCTTTCGGTGCTTTATCCTCTGCCACATTTGGGACAGGCATGGTTTCTTTCATCGTATAAAGTCGTTCCATATTTACCTATCCAAATATTTAACAGTTCCGCAAGGCTTTAGGAGGTGTAACTTTTGTCAGAATCTGATAAGGAGGCTACTTTCAGAATTGGTCTCACAATACTTTTAGTAGTTGTAGGACTTGCAGTGCTGATATTTTCTGGGATTCTAGCATATAAAGAGTATAACACAATAACAAAAGAGACTCTTCCAAAACTCAACAGCATAGAAGACCTTGTCTCCGATGTAACCCCACTGATACTTTACTATGGATTAAGACTTGCATTTCTATCTATCATGATCTGGATAGGCTCTATACTGCTTTATAGGGGAATTCAACTTCTCATGAAAATAAGTTAATAAGCACTGTAGGTGATCCTGTGAGGTATACTACCTTCTTGTCTGTTACTTCTGCTACTATTATGATAATATCCCTTGTAGTAATAGGATATCCACTATATACTTTCATTGAGGATGCCAAGGGTGGAAAATTTGACATATCTCTTAGGAACATAGTAATATCAAGGCTTGAAAATGACAGTATTGTGATAAATTTCACAGTATGTGGGTTTAACAACGGGAGGGTAAAAATAACGGATATATTTGTCGAAATACAGTGTAACTATACGACAATTGACGACAGGACATATAGCAAGATCATCAAGGTGTACATTGGGAGTTTATCTCCACAAGAGAGTGTTGAAAGGAACCTTACACTATACTTAAAGGGTTTTCCAAAGTCCTTTACAGCGAGGGTCTCCATAAGAATGAATATCTCTGGGTTCTTGCCATTTAAAATGACATTTGAAGTGCCAATACTTTGACTGGGAGAGTGAAGAAGACATGCAAGATAAGGAAGTGAGATCTCCTCTGAGAACTGTTGTGAAAGCTCTTGTATTGGCTCTTGTGGATTCTACGATAGCGTATTTGGGATTCGTTTACATCCCCTACATGGTTCTCTCATTGTTTGTAGAGAACATACCCATGCCACATACGGTTTTTTATGGAGGTTTTGTGGCATTCTTCTTCATATATTTTGTTGATAGGGTTTCAGGAAGAACCCCTATGCGTATTCTTGTTTTGATGTTTCAGGGAGTGATTATACTGTATGTATTTCTTTCAGTGTTAAAGGGAGGGATCGTGAGTGGATATATAGAGTACCAAGGGACAAGCATATACTACGAGGCAGATATTAGACTAGTCCTATATCCTATAGTAGCATTCGGGTTTGTTGTACCACTTCTTACGTCCATAATTGCATTCGTAGAAAGCAAGATAGTGCGTCAGGAGGTCTAGAAATGTTATTAAAGTTGCCTCAAAGAGCTGAGGAGATTCTGAACAGTATGATCTCTGAGAAGATAAAGGGTGCAAGTTATCTTGCTGAGAAATGTGTTGAGTTTTATATTGCACTTATAGAAGAGAACATAAGTAATAAGGAGATTGTTAGACTGTCTAATGAAATTGTGAGACTTTTTCCTACTGTTGCGCCAATATATAACGTATCAGACCACGTTATGAAGCTTGTGAGGGAAATAGATGACAAAGACGTTATTCTCAAAAGACTAAAGGATTATCTCACTGAGATACAAAGTGCGAAATCAAAAACAGCAGAAATATTTATTAAAAATATTGAGATCCCCTCAGAAGTAGTGTTCATGACACACTCTTATTCTTCTGCTGTTCTGGAGCTGTTTAAGAAGCTTTCATCTATGGACATAAGCTTTGAAGTTATATTAACGGAGTCAAGACCTGACTTTGAAGGAATACATCTCGCAAATGAACTTGAAGACCTTGGAATTAAGTATGAGATAATAACAGATGCACAAATGGGTCTCATGATCAAAAGGGCTGATGTCGTGGTTGTCGGTGCAGATTGTATAACGAGGAGGTTGGATGTAATAAATAAGGCAGGAACGTTCCTATTAGCACTGTCTGCAAATTATTACAGTGTTCCTTTTTACGTTCTTGCAGAGAGGTTCAAGTTTCATCCCATAATAAACCATGGAGAGGAATTGGAGCTCATGGAAAGGGAACTGACTGTTCAAGGGAAAGCCGTGAGAAACATTCTTTTTGATGTGACACCAAGTAGATTGGTCACTGCTATCTTGACTGAAAGGGATATTGTGAAACCACTTTAAGGGACCTGTTAAGTTATACTTAATCCTCTACATAGAGAGGTGTAGAATTATGGATGCACTTGAGTATCTGAAAAAAATACTTAAGAGGGATCACTTTGAAAAGCTCGCAAGGATAGATAACCCAGAGCTTCACGCATTTATTGCTAAGTATATAGACCTTTGTAAACCATCGAAAATATACGTGTGTAGTGATAGCCCTGAAGACGAGGAGTACGTAAGAAAAAAGGCCATAGAATACGGAGAAGAAAGCCCATTGAGAACCCCTGGTCATACTGTGCACTTTGATGGATATTTCGATCAGGCAAGAGATAGAAAGAACACAAAGATTTTAGTGCCTTCAGGTGTTGAGATACCCTACGTAAATACGATGCCAAGAGAAGAAGGACTTAAGGAGATATATGAGATAATGGATGGAATAATGCGTGGCAAAGAAGTCTTTATCTGTTTCTTCGTTTTAGGACCTAATAAGTCTCCGTTTACCATACCTGCTGTGCAGATGACGGACTCAGCCTATGTAGCTCACTCTGAATTCATACTCTATAGGAAGGGCTATGAGGAGTTCGTACGCTTGGGAAGAAATGCAAGATTCCTGAAGTTCGTTCATTCTGCTGGAGAGCTTGATGAGAGGAAGACTAGTAAAAACATTGATAAGAGAAGGATATACATAGATCTAGAGTCTGAAACCGTGTATTCAGTGAACACGCAGTATGGCGGTAATAGCATGGGATTAAAAAAGCTGGCATTCAGGCTGACAATAAGAAGAGCCGTGATGGAAGGATGGTTATCAGAACATATGTTCTTAATGAGAGTAAATGGTCCAAACGGTAGAAAAACGTACTTCACAGGAGCATTCCCATCAATGTGTGGGAAGACTTCCACATGTACTATGCCTCACGAGAACATCGTTGGAGATGACCTAGCATTTATAAAGGAAATAAACGGAGAGGCGAGGGCTGTAAACGTTGAACAAGGAGTTTTTGGGATAATAACTGGAATAAATCCCGTAGATGATCCTATAATATGGGAAGTGCTTCATTCGCCAAATGAGATCATATTCTCAAATGTATTAGTACATAATGGGAAACCGTATTGGATAGGGATGGGTATAGAATTGCCAGAAGAAGGCGAGAATTTCTCAGGGAAGTGGTGGAAAGGTAAGATAGGACCTGATGGAAAAGAGGTGCCTCCTGCTCACAAGAACGCAAGATTCACTGTAAGGCTAGAGGCCTTCAAGAACCTTGACAAAGAAGCCCTAAACGCTCCCGAAGGAGTTCCTCTAGGAGGCATAATATTTGGTGGAAGGGATCCTGACACATGGCCCCCTGTTTGTGAGGCCTTCAATTGGGAACATGGTGTTATCACTAAGGGCGCTGCTTTGGAGTCTGAGACCACAGCCGCTACTCTCGGCAAAGAGGGTGTTAGGGAGTTTAATCCAATGGCCATAAGAGACTTCCTTTCAGTTCACATTGGAGATTACTTGAGGAACTATCTTGAATTCGGTAAGAAACTTAAGAAAAAGCCAAAGATATTCGCAGTAAACTACTTCCTTAGGGATGAACACGGGAACTACATCAATGACAAAGTTGATAAAGCAGTATGGCTTAAGTGGATGGAACTTAGAGTGCACGATGATGTAGGCGCAGTGTGGACTCCTATTGGATACATCCCAAGATATGAGGATCTCAGGGAGCTCTTCAAGCGAGTTCTCAATAAGGAATACTCGAAAGAGGCCTATGAAAAACAGTTCACGATAAGAATACCAGAGAATCTTTCTAAAGTAGATAGGATAATAAAGATCTACAGAGATGTTGGAGGAAGGATACCTAAAGAAGTCTTCGAAGTGCTAGAAGCCGAAAGAAAGAGACTTATTAAGGTAAGAGAGCATCTTGGAGACTATATTTCACCATTTACCTTAGAAAGTTTTGATTATGAGTGATCTACCTAAGCGTTGCTCCTCTTCCCAGCTATAATTAGCTTTTGCTAACCATAGCCGGGATTCATTGTCATCGTGAGCTTCCCTCTGTGCCATACGCCATTTGGAGCACTGCTCCCGTCCTTGTGGGTGAGGTGGAAGTCCCTACTGTAGACACAATTCGCTACAGTTTTAAACAAAAAGAAGCGGTAGGGACAAACGGAATGTAAAGATTACTTTACTATTACAGTAAGTAAGAGAAAAACAGGTAAACAGTTAAATAAGTGAACTCACTAAAGTAAGAATATAGCACTGCATCTAGGTGAAGCCTGATGTTTCAATATGCTGAGAATGCTATAGAGCTCTCTCAGAAGAGAAAATTTGAGACAAAGGATATAGCAAAGAGAATAGGTGTTATCTCCCCAGATAGGATTCACATAAGGAACTATCTTGTTGATAGTCCTATTACGGCGTTTAACCCTGCAATGGTCATAAAAGGAGATATAGTCTATTTGTTCCCTAGAGCAATTCTTGGTTACTTTATGTACGTTAGTGCTATCTTAAAGATGGAGATTCCTGTAGAGGATCTCTCTGAGGACGTAATGAATTTCTCAGACTACTCAGCGGAGATAGTAGTTTATCCGTCGATCAGGTATGATCTTTGGGGTACTGAGGATCCAAGGGTTGTTGAAATAGATGGAAGAGTCTTTATGGTATACGTGGGACGAGGGATAAATTACTTCAATCCTTCAATCAGATATGAGAGAACTTTACCAATAGTCGCAGAGGCTGTGGACAAACGACTGAATAAGTGGGAGAAAAAAGCTGTGTTAGTGCTTGATAAAAGGTTTAGGAAGATCCTTATAAGTGATAAAGATGCGTTCATAATTAGATCATCTACTGGCGACGTTCTTTTATTCCATAGACCTCACATGATGGATGAACGCTATTACCTGACTGTGAGCATTATATCTAGAGATGATTTCCTTGATATGAGCTTCGAAAAGAATCCTGTAGAAATAGAAGTAAAAGATACTAAGATAATGCTAGAGCCACAGGGTTTCGAGATAAAATTAGGGTGGGCGGCCCCGCCAATAGAGATCGAACGAGATACATACCTAATACTTATACATGGCATTGACAATGAGATAGAAGGTTATAGGGTATTCGCTGCCATGATAAAGTACGATAAGGATACGGGTCCCAGGCCTATAGCCGTGACACCACATTATATAATGGAGCCCAAAGCACTCTATGAGATATTTGGCGATAGGCCGTACGTGGTGTTCCCATGTGGGAACGCTGTGGTAGATGACAAGCTAATTATTGCATATGGTGCTGCTGATTATGCCATAGGATTTGCTGAAATTCCTATGGATGTTCTTATGTCTGAGCTCGATAAGACGACAATAGAGTGATCTTAAGAAAAAGTGAATAAGTATTATTTGAACAATTTCGATAAGATTCATATTTGTCAAGGTTATTTTTGAATTATGTTATAGTAATTTTCCATTATTTACCATTTAGAAATCATTGTTTCTAAGAAGTCGCAGATATTCATTAACATCACATACTTGTTGATTTCAGTGTTTCTCGTTGAGATCATGGTAATACATGCACTTATCGTTTAGTGGGGGTGTTCTATTATGAAAGTAGCATATATAACGACATATCCACCTACACCATGTGGTATAGCCGAGTACACGTCATATTTAATAGAAAGCCTCAGAAACGTTTGTGGAGGCTCTGAAATATATGTTTTCTCAGATAAGGATTTCAAAAACACGGATCAATATATAGGACGCTTTGGAGAAGTGATCATACCATCGTTTCAGAGAGGGGTTTCAAAATATGACCATTTAATAAAGCTCATAAAGGAGAATGGACCATTTAACGTGGTACATATACAACACGAATACGGAATATTTCCTTCATCTGCGAAGTTCATAAAGCTAATAGAGAATCTCAAAAAGTATGCTGACTCAGTACTGGTAACGCTTCACACGGTGTACCACAAAAGCTATGAATATCAAGAGCGTGTGAAGCATCAAATTGAATTACTAAAAGCTGTAGATGCCGTGGTCGTACATAGTTCTTTGCAAGAATTCGAACTATTAGTTCAAATAGAGGATCCTAGAAAACTCTATAGGATTCCCCATGGGACAAAGATAAATGAGTACATTGGAAAAATAACTCGAGATGATGTTGTTCAAGAGCTAAATTTATCAGGAGTTAATGATGAAGATTTTTTAATAACATCTCCTGGATTCCTGCGTATAGATAAAGGACTTGATGTCCTTGTAAGAGCTATAGAGATCGTAAACCAAAGATATGACGTTAGATTAATAATTTCCGGAATAGAACAAGGAAAATACAGTGAAAAGATCTTTGAATTCATTAAAGTCGATGGTAGGATTCCGAAATACTTGACATTCATTCATAAGTTCCTAAGCAAAGAAGAACTCGAAAAACTATTGGCAATCGTTGATTTGATCGTCATGCCTTATAGGTCAAGGCCTGGAAAGTTTTCAGTGAGTGGCATACTTCATCTAGCGTTAGGAAGCATGAAGCCTATCATAGGTACTAGAACAGATAGACTTGTAGAGCTCTATGAGATAGCACCAGACCTAGTAATAAGAGTTCCAGATGATCCAAAGGAAATTGCTAAAAAGATTATTGATTTTATGGAAAACAGAAAAGAGTACGAGGTATACGTAGATATCCTCAAAGAATATGCCCTTGCTACTTCATGGGAAAAGACTGCGATTAAACACGTCAATGTATATAAGGAAGTTATGGAAAACCATTGACGTGGTTGCCCGCGCGTAGTATTTAAGATATTTTCGAGACTATAGGAGCACGCGCGGGCTTCCCCTCAGCCACTCCATCAGATTCCGTGGCCCATTGGGAGCAA